>JAZKFK010000167.1:0-2484 GCA_040386475.1 Pseudomonadota bacterium
GCCGCCACCCAGGCAAGCGCGGTCCTGTCCTCCAGGCCGAAGTGCAGGTCGGAGACGTGGAACAGGAGCATTGGTTCAGCCATCGGGCCGGGTGGCTAGCAGATCGACGGTGATCGGGGCCAGTTCGAATGTGCACGAGGCGCCTGGCTCGGCCGGTTCGCCATCCAGCAGCAGGCCGAACGGGGCGCCATCGACCGAGGCGAGCGTGACGCGGTGCGCCGTGCCCAGTTCGTCATGCGGTCCTTCGCGGAAATTGCGCTGCAGCAGCGCCATGGCCTGCGCCATCAGGTCGCCCGCATCCTCGGCATGGAAGGCGGTAATTGCGATCCCGCTGTCATGCGCGGTGAGCACCAGCAGCGGATAGCCATCATCTCGGCCCAGAGCAGGGGCGCTGCAGGTGATGCCGGGAGCGGCCAGTGTTGCCGCGGTGGCGCTGACGCCTTCCTGCGCCAGTTCGATCACCGATCCATCACGCATCGCCTCGCGCACACGGTGCCAGGCGGTGCCAGGCCCGGCCTGGAGCTCGGCATAGGCATGTCCGGCGGGGCAGCGGATAATGCCCGGGCGACGGGGGCGGGCGTGACCGGCGGCATAGGCTGCCAGTACATCGTCAGGGGTGACATCGCCGTGCAGGCGCTTGGCCAGCAGGTTCTGGGTGCCGCCGGGAAGCACCAGCACTGCACCGCCCCACCCGGCCAGTTTGCCCAGTGCCGCATTCAGCGTGCCGTCGCCGGTGAAAATTACCACCACGGCGATGCCTGCCTCGTCCAACTCTGCCGGATCGGGCAGTTGATCGTCGGGGAAGGATATCTCGCTTACAATGGCCAGCCCGCTGGCAGCGCAGGTGCTGCGCAAGGCATCAAGCGTTTCGGCATCGTTGCTGCCGCTCTTGGCGTTGTTGATCAGGCAACAGGGGGTGGCGCGCTGCATGCGGCCAGAGCGCGCAGGACTTGCTGCGGTTCCCGTCACATACGCCCCGTCAGCAGCGCCCACGCCGACCAGCCGCTGGCGAGGGTGTAGAGGACATAGGCCCAGGCCCAGTTGGTGCTGCCTTGCGCCACCACCAGCAGCGCCACCAGCAACGCGCCAAATTCCACGCTCAGCGTTACGGGCGGACGCAGCAGCACGGTGGCGCGGTGCATCTGCTGCACCAGCGGATGGCCGCTGGAGATGACCGCGCGGTGTGCCGCAAAGTTGAACACGCCGCACAGGAACACGATCACGATGGCCATGGTGCCGGTCATGCCCGCACCAGGGCTGCGAGGCAAACGGTCGTTGGTGGAGCGGGCTTGGCGGTTCGTCGGCCACGCCTGACTCCGGTCGAGTGGGGCGCGCCGCAGGTCGAGCCTGACGCGCCAGTTTCGTACTGCCCGCCTATCACTGGTGTCGCGCCGCAGCCCACCGAGTCCCAAACGGCTGCGGCGCAACCCATTTGAGGAAGGATTGAGGGAAATGGCACACAAGATCGCATTGGCGCTGGCAACCGCCGCACTCCTCGCCGCGCCCGTCATGGCTGGCGCACAGCAAACCGAACAGCGCACCGTCGGCGTTACCTATGCCGATCTGGACCTGAACACCGAGGCCGGCCGCGCAGAGCTGGAACGCCGCATCGACAACGCCGCGCGCTCCGCTTGCGCGATGGGTGAGGTAGACCTGGGTACCCGCGTGATGACGCGTGAAAAGCGCACCTGCTATCGCGAGGCACGCGCCCAGCTGGACCAGCGCTTTGCCCGGGTGATCGCAGACGGCCGCAACGCCGGCTGATCCGCGCGGCGGCGGCGGGACGCCTTCCCCCATTTGGCTTAACCGTCGCCGTCGAAAGCGCCTGGCTCAGCGGCGTCCCGGTTGCCGGCGTTGCCAGGCTTGAAGCCAGCTCAGCACCACCGGCCAGAGCAAGGTGTTGGTGACATCGCGCACGCTTTCCTCCGGATAGATCGGGCTTTTCACCGATAGCAGCGAGATCACGTCGAACACTTCTGCCACCAGGCTCAAGGCGACCAGCAGGCTGACCGGCAGCCACCACCCGCCGCGCCCGCGCAGGATTACCGTGAGGCCGAGGTAAATCGCCAGGCCAATATGCACATGCATGGCATCGCGCGTCAGGCCGCTGGTCGCCTCCAGCCATTCCTTCAGGTGCACAAACCCCATGATAAAATCCGGCACATCGGCCGGGTCCAGATCGGTCTGCCAGACGTGCGCCCAGATGTCGGATCCGGCGGTTGCCACACTGCTCATTGTCCCCCGCTCATCTTCCGGCCATCGCCTTGACCTTGCGCAGGTACGTGCGGCCGATGCGCAGTTCCTCGCCATCGTCAGCGCCGCTGGAGGCGAGTTCCACGCACCATACGCCCAGCCCTTCGTGCCGCAGCGAGCGGATCTGGTCACGCCGCAGGATGGTGGAGCGGTGGATGCGGATGAACAGGTCCGGATCCAGCTTGGCCTCCAGCCCGGCGATGGTTTGCAGCAGCAGGTAGCTGGCGCCGT
>JAZKFK010000168.1:0-11928 GCA_040386475.1 Pseudomonadota bacterium
GCGCGGGCCAGCACGGCGTGGCCACCGCCACCGTCTGCGCGCGCTTTGGCCTGCCCTGCACTATCTTCATGGGCGCGACCGACGTGGCGCGGCAGGCACCCAACGTGTTCCGCATGAAGCTGCTGGGGGCCGAAGTCGTGCCCGTCACCAGCGGTGCGGCCACGCTGAAGGACGCGATGAACGAGGCGCTGCGCCACTGGGTCGCCAACGTGCACGACACCTTCTACATTATCGGCACCGCCGCAGGGCCGCATCCCTATCCGGAACTGGTGCGCGATTTCCAGAGCGTGATCGGCAAGGAAGCGCGTGAGCAATTGCTGGAGCGGACAGGTCGTTTGCCCGATCTGCTGGTGGCGGCCATCGGCGGCGGCTCAAACGCCATCGGCCTGTTCCACCCGTTCCTGGATGATCCAAGCGTCAAGATGCTGGGTGTGGAAGCGGCGGGCCACGGCCTGAACAAGCAGCACGCCGCCAGCCTGGCAGGCGGCTTTCCCGGCGTGCTCCACGGCAACAAGACCTACCTGTTGCAGGACGAGGACGGCCAGATTGCCGAGGCGCATTCGATCAGCGCCGGTCTCGACTATCCCGGCATCGGCCCCGAACATGCGTGGCTGAAGGAAACTGGCCGGGTGGAATACACTTCCATCACCGACATGGAGGCGCTGGAAGGCTTCAAGCTGCTGTGCCGCACCGAAGGCATCATCCCCGCGCTGGAACCCTCGCACGCCATCGCCGCCGTCGCCAAGGTCGCGCCGACGATGCCGAAGGATGCGATCATCTGCGCCAACCTGTGCGGCCGCGGTGACAAGGACATCTTCACCGTGGCCGAGGCGCTTGGGGTGGAAATGTGACCCGCTTCCAGACCGCCTTTGCTGCCGACCGCTCGGCCCTCGTGTGCTTCATCACCGCCGGCGACGGTGACACCGCCGCCAACCTCGACGCCTTGGTTGAAGGCGGCGCGGACGTGATCGAGCTGGGCATGCCATTCACCGATCCGATGGCCGATGGCCCGGCGATCCAGGAGGCCAATCTGCGCAGCCTCGCCGCCGGCACCAAGACCGCCGACGTGCTGCGCATGGCGACAGATTTCCGCGAGCGGCATCCCAGCGTGCCGCTGGTACTGATGGGCTATGCCAACCCCATGCTGCGGCGCGGGCCGGAATGGTTTGCCGAGAATATCGCCAAGGCCGGTGTCGATGGCGTGATCTGCGTCGATCTGCCGCCGGAGGAAGATCAGGACCTCGGCCCGGCCCTGCGCGCGATGAGCATCAGCCCCATCCGCCTGGCCACGCCCACTACTGACGCAAAGCGCCTGCCTCGCGTGCTCGATGGGTCGAGCGGATTCCTCTATTACGTTAGCGTGGCCGGGATTACCGGCAAGCAGCAGGCGGCGATCGGCTCGATCGAGGAGAACGTGATGCGCATCAAGCAGCATACCGATCTGCCCGTGGCGGTCGGCTTTGGCGTGCGCACGCCCGACCAGGCCGAGGCGATTGCCAGGGTGGCGGACGGCGTAGTGGTTGGCTCCGCGCTGATCGATCTGGTCGCCGAACATGGCAACCATGCCCCGCAGTACCTGCGCGAGCTTGTGTCCAGCCTTGCCAGGGCCGTGCATAATGCGCGAAAGCCAAATTATTCCGGAGTCCCCGCATGAGCTGGATTTCCCGTGTCCGTAACGCGCTACCCTTCGGCAACAAGCGCGAAACGCCTGACAACCTGTGGGTCAAGTGTCCGCGGTGCCAGGAGATGCTGTTCACCCGCGAGTACGAGGCGAACCTGTCGGTCTGCCCGCGCTGCGAGCATCACGGCCGCATCGGCGCCGATGTACGGCTGGAGCAAGTGCTCGATCCCGGCTTCACCCTACTGCCCGATCCGGTGGTGGCGGAAGACCCGCTGAAGTTCCGCGATACCAAGCGTTATGCCGAACGGCTGAAGGCCGCGCGCGCCAATTCCACCCATGCCGATGCCTTCACTGCAGCGCTCGGCACGATCGAGGGGCTGAAGGCCGTCGTGGGCGTGCAGGACTTCATGTTCATGGGCGGATCGATGGGCATGGCCGTGGGCAATGCCTTCTGCGCCGCTGCCCAGAAGGCCATCGATGAAAAGTGCGGCTTCGTCTGCGTCACCGCAGCGGGCGGCGCGCGGATGCAGGAGGGTATTCTCAGCCTGATGCAGATGCCGCGCGCCACGGTGATGACGCGGCGGCTGAAGGCGGCGGGCCTGCCCTATATCGTGGTGCTGGCCGATCCCACCACTGGCGGCGTTACCGCCAGCTATGCCATGCTGGGCGATGTGCACATTGCCGAACCGGGTGCGCTGATCGGCTTTGCCGGCCAGCGGGTGATCCAGGAGACGATCCGCGAGAAACTGCCGGAAGGCTTCCAGCGCGCCGAATACCTGCACAAGCACGGCATGGTGGACATGGTGGTGCACCGCAAGGACCTGCGCGAGACGCTGGCGCAAGTGCTCAGCTACCTGGCCCCGCGCAAGGCGGCCTGAGCCCCGTGAAAGACTTCGCCAGCTCGGGTAGTCCGGCCGTCCAGGCACAACTTGATCGCTTGTCGGCGCTGTCATTGCCGCAAGGGCGCATCGGGTTGGAGGTGATCCACGCGATCCTCGCCCGGCTGGGCCAGCCAGAGCGGCACTTGCCGCCGGTATTCCATGTGGCCGGCACCAACGGTAAAGGCTCCACCTGCGCTTACTTGCGCGCCATGCTGGAAGCGCAGGGGCTGACGATCCACGTGGCCACCAAGCCGCATCTGGTACGCTATAACGAGCGCATCCGGGTGGCCGGTTCGCTGATCTCCGACGAGCTGCTGGCCGAGCTGTTACAGGAAGTTCTCGATATATCCGAGGATCTTGGCCCCAGCTTTTTCGAAGTCACGACAGCTGCCACATTGCTGGCTTTCAGCCGGATTCCGGCCGATGCCTGCGTGATCGAGGTGGGGCTTGGCGGGCGTTTCGATGCCACCAATGTGATGGTCCGCCCGGCCGCGTGCGGGATCGCTTCACTGGGGGTCGATCATGAAGCCTTCCTGCTGACTCCCGAGGATGGCGCGCCGACCGATCCGATGGTCCGCATCGCGTTCGAGAAAGTCGGCATCCGCCGCGCCGATTCGCCGATGGTGACGCAGGATTACCGGCCGGACATGGAAGAACTGATCGCGGCCCTGTGCGCCGAGACGGGGGCCCCGCTGTTCATGCGCGGCCACGCTTGGCACGCCGAGGTGAGCGACACCGGCATTGCCTATCGCGACCGATATGGCGACCTTGCCCTGCCCCTGCCGCAGATGCCCGGCAGCCACCAGGGTGACAATGCCGCGCTGGCCGTGGCCATGCTGCGCCATCAGGATGAGGTGTTGGTCTCGCCCGAAGCCATGGCGCAAGGCATCCACAGCGCCCACTGGCCCGCCCGGCTGCAACGGCTGGGCGATGGGCCGCTGACCCGGCGCATTCCCGGCGCGATGTTCCTGCTGGATGGCGGGCACAACCCCGATGCCGCGCTGGCAATGGCGAAGTTCCTGGAGGCCAAGGCCACCAAGCCGGTGCGCGCGGTGATGGGCATGCTCAGCGCCAAGGACGCGCGCACTACGCTGCGCACCATCGCCCCGCACCTCGCCAGCTTCACCGCCATCCCCATCGAGGGCAGCGAGTATCACCCGCTGGATGACCTGGCCGCGATCGCCACCGAGGCTGGTGTGCCGCAGGTGGATACGGCACCGTCACTGGAAGCCGCGCTTGACCGCATTGCTGCTGATCCCTCCCGTGAGGGCACGGTGCTGATCACCGGGTCGCTTTACCTTGCGGGACAGGTGCTCAAGGCCAACGGGGAAGTGCCGGACTAAGCCCAGCGGCTAGTGCGGCGTATCCCCGTCCTCGCCGCCGCCAGCCGTGCCCATCGCGGCATCGACCAGCCCGCTGCGCATCATCCACCAGAACAGCACGATGCCAGGCAGCGCGGCCACCGTGGTCAGCACGTAGAAGTTGAAATAGCCCATGGTCTCGATCAGCGTACCTGCCGTGGTGCCGGTCAGGAACCGGCCGACGATGCTCGCACTGGCTGAAATCAGCGCATATTGCGCGGCGGTGAAGCGCAAGTCGCACAGCGCCGAGAAGTAGGCCACCACCACCACCCCGCCATAGCCGCTGGCGAAGTTCTCGAACCCGATCGCCAGTGCCATGCCCAGGTTGCTCTTGCCCGCGGCCGCCAGGAAGGCGAACGACAGGTTGGATACCGCCATCAGCACCAGGCTGATCAGTACCGATTTCTTCAGACCCAGCCGGGCGTAAATCACCCCACCAACGAACACGCCGATAATCAGCGCCCAGAAGCCCACGCCCACGTCAAAAATGGCGATCTCGTCATTGGTATAGCCCATGTCATCGAACAACAGGCGGAAGGTGAGGTTGGCCAGCGTGTCGCCGATCTTGTGGACCAGGATGAACAGCAGCACCAGCAGTGCGCCGCTGCGCTTGAAGAACTCCACGAACGGCCCGGCGATGGATTGCATCAGCTCGGAAAATCCCTTGCGGGCAATCTCCACCTTGCGGCGCACCGGCTCGCCAAGCACCAGCGCAGTGATCATGGCGGGCAGCGCGAACATGGCGCAGGCCATATAGGCTGCCTGCCAGCCCGCCCGATCAGCCACCACCAGCGCCAAAGCGCCCGCGCCAGCCGCGCCGATCCGCCAGCCATACTGGCTCATCCCTGATCCTGTGCCCAGCTGATAGGGTTTCAGCGTCTCGATCCGGTAAGCATCGATCACGATATCGAAGGTAGCCCCGGCCACGCCCACCAGCACCGCAGAAACGGCAGTCCACCAGATGTCATCTGCCGGGCGCGCAAGGGCCAGGTTGATCACCGCAGCCATCACCAGCAGGCCCGCCACCACCATCCACGATACCCGCTGCCCCAGCCGCCCGATCAGCGGCAAGCGAACGCCATCGACAATCCACGCCCACAGGAACTTGAGGTTATAGACCAGGAAGGCGAGCGAAAAGGCGGTGACCGTGCTCTTCTCGATCCCGTCCTGCGCCAGCCGCGTGGTCAGGGTGGCCGCGATCATGGCAAAAGGGAAGCCGGAGGAGATTCCGAGGAAGAACGCCGCCAGCGACTCCTTTTCGAAGTACGGCCGCAGCGATTGCCACAACCCGCGCTTGCCAGTCTCTGCCACGCCATCCGCCATTATCGATCCTTCGTTCGCGTTCCTCGGCTCCCTTGTAGCCGGATAGCCCGGCATGAGAAGATGCCATGTCCTTGTCGGCAGCAAGTTGTGGCCCCGCGGCGAACCGTCACAATTCCCTGCTCTAACCGGCCGCAACTGTGGTATGCAGTCCGCCGGGTAAGAATGCCGTCTGGCGCGTCTTTTGAAAGGGGCAAGCCATGTTGGCAGGATTGGTATGTCGCGTTGTCGGCCATCGGATCGATCGGCGGCGCGTGAAGCATGACGGCGTAGAGTTCCACACCCGTTGCAGGCGCTGCAATGCGGAGCTGGTGCGCGAAGTTAAGGGTTGGCGGCAGGCCTAGGACGATATCCAGATCGGGCATGCGGTCCGCTGGCCGGACAAAGGGTTCAACACCTTCCTTGTCGGGCGTGTCTGAGCGCCCTAAGGCGAGCGCATGGCCCAATCCCCTTCCCCACCATCCGCCGCAGACGCCCCCCGCGACGGCGATCGTATCGCCAAGCTGCTCGCCCGGGCCGGTATTGCCAGCCGCCGCGAAGTGGAGCGGATGATCGAGGCGGGGCGCGTGAAGATCAACGGTGAACTTGTCACCACCCCCGCCACCGTGCTCACCACCCTGAACGGGGTGACCGTGGACGGCAAGCCGGTGGCCAAGCCCGAGCGGACGCGTCTGTTCGCCTTCCACAAGCCCGCCGGCCTGCTGACCGCCGAGCGCGATTTCTCTGGCCGTTCGACCATTTACGATGCGTTGAAGAACGCGCTCCCCGTCGGCACACCGCGCGTCATGCCGGTGGGGCGGCTCGACCTGAACACCGAAGGCCTGCTGCTGCTGACCAACGATGGCGAGCTGAAGCGGGCGATGGAACTGCCCAGCAGCGGGATCGAACGGACCTATCGCGCGCGCACCTTTGGCGCCATCAGCCAGGCGCAACTGGAGGAACTGATCCACGGCATCGAGATAGACGGCATTCGCTATGGCAAGATCGACGCCAATCTTGAGCGCAGTGCCGGGCGCAACAAGTGGATCGAGATGACGCTGACCGAAGGCAAGAACCGCGAAGTGCGCAACGTGCTGGAATTCCTCGGACTGGAAGTCAGCCGCCTGCTGCGCATCGCCTATGGCCCGTTCCGGCTGGATGACCTGGCGCGCGGACAGGCAGTGGAAATCCGCAAGGAAGCGGTCGAGCGTTTTCGCGGCACGCTGAAGGTCGGACAAAACAAGTGAGGATTATCGCTGGCGAGTGGAAGCGCCGCCCGCTGCGTGCGCCTGACGGCGACGCCACCCGCCCCACTGCCGACCGCGTGCGCGAGACGCTGTTCTCGATGCTGGTCAGCCGCCTGGGTGATTTCGAAGGCCTGAAAGTGGCCGACCTGTTCGCCGGATCGGGCGCGCTGGGGCTGGAAGCGCTCAGCCGGGGTGCCGCCACGTGCCTGTTCGTGGAGCAGGATCCCGCCGCGATCCGCGCCTTGCGGACCAATATCACAGCGTTACGCGCAGCAGATCGGTGCGATGTGCGCGCAAGCTCGGTCTTGACGATGGGTCCGGCCAAGGCGCCGCTTGACCTGATTCTGATGGATCCCCCCTATGGCACCGGGGCGGGGCATGTTGCGCTAGACAAGCTGGTGCGGCTGGGGTGGATCGGCCCGGCGACATGGATCTCGCTGGAGACGGCCGGCACCGAGGATGTGAAGGTGAAGAACCTGACCGTGGAAGCCGAACGGCCGGTGGGCAAGGCCAAGCTGTGGCTGTTGCGCCTGACCGCTGACTAGGCTGCGGCGGCCGCCGGTGCACCCGCGTGGCGATCGGCTTTCAGCATCACCAGGCCCACCAGCGTCACCAGCCCGGCAACGGACAGGATCAGTCCGGAAAACGCGACTTGCCCCTCGGCCGCCAGTGCCGCGGCTCCCAGCGGCGCCAGGGCTCCGCCAATCACACCGCCGCAATTGAAGCCGATGGAAATGCCGGTGTAGCGCACGTGGACCGGGAATGCGGCCGACATCCACGCTCCCAGCGGGCCATAGACCATGCCCGCCACCGTCATCTGCACTGCCAGCAGCGCGAACAGCGCGCCCAGCCCGCCACTGGCCAGAACCGGCCCGAAAGCCAGCCCCGCCAGGACCGTGGCGATGGAGCCGATGATCAGCACCCGGCGCGGACTGGTCTTGTCAGCCCACCAGGCGGCCATGCCGATACCCACGGCCAGGAACAGGTTGGCGACCAGCTGGATCAGCAGCACGTCCTCACGGGCAAAGCCGCGCGCGGTGGTCATGTGCCCCAGCGTAAAGGTGGTGCCGAGGTAGAAGATCGCGAAAATCGCGATCACCCCGGCAATCGTCCCCAGCGCCGCGCGCCAGTGATCGCGCAGCAGCAGGCCAATGGGCACGCCGGGCGGATGATCCTCCACCGCAGCGGCGGCAAAGGCCGAAGTCTCGGTGACTTTCAGCCGCACCCACAAGCCCACCGCCACCAGCACGGCGGAGAGGATGAACGGAATGCGCCAGCCCCAGGCGTTGAAATCGGCCTCCGACAGGCCCGCGCCCAGCGCCAGGAACAGCCCGTTGGCCGCCATGAAGCCCAGCGGCGCGCCGAATTGCGGGGCGCTGGAAAAGCGACCCACCCAGCCCGGCGGTGCGTTCTCCACCGCCAGCAGGCTTGCTCCGCCCCATTCACCGCCCAGGGCAAACCCTTGCCCCAGCCGGCACAGGCACAGCAGCAGCGCGGCGGGCCAGCCGACCATCGCATAGGTGGGCAGGAAGCCGATCAGCAGGGTGGATACGCCCATCAGCATCAGCGAGGCGACCAGCGTGGACTTGCGCCCCAGCCGATCCCCGAAATGGCCGAAGATGATCGCCCCTACGGGCCGCGCCACAAAGGCCAGGCCAAAACTCATCAGGCTGAACAGCAACTGGGCGCTCGCGCTCTCCGAAGGGAAGAACAGCGGCCCGAACACCAGCGCCGCAGCGGTGGCGTAAATGTAGAAATCGTAGAATTCGACCGTGGTGCCAACAAGCGAAGCGAGCAGGACGCGGCGGTTCTGGCGGATCGGGTTCATTGGCGGGCAGGCCTATGGGGGGGCATGGCCAGTGTCAAATATATCGCGTGAAACCAGTGGCGCTCCCAGCCTTGCGCGCGCCGCATTTGTTCCCTAGCTGTTCGCGGGTGAACGCTCCCCTTCCTTCCGCCGAGTCCGCTGTTCCCGAATGGCTGCAACGGCTCAATGCGCCGCAGCGGGAGGCGGTTCTGACCACCGATGGTCCGGTGCTGATGCTGGCGGGCGCCGGCACGGGCAAGACCGCTGCGCTCACGCATCGGCTGGCCAACCTGATCCGCCAGCGGCTCGCCTGGCCCAGCGAGATCCTGTGCGTCACATTCACTAACCGCGCTGCCCGCGAAATGCGCCACCGGGTGGGGCAGTTGATCGGCGATGCGGTTGAAGGGATGCCGTGGCTGGGCACGTTCCATTCGATCTGCGCCCGCATGTTGCGCCGTCATGCCGAACTGGTGGGATTGCAGAGCAATTACACGATCATCGACACCGACGACCAACTGCGCCTGCTGAAAGCACTGATCCAGGAGAGCGGGCTGGATGAAAAGCGCTGGCCCCCGCGCCAGTTGGCCGGGTTGATCGACGGCTGGAAGAACCGCGGCCTCAACCCCGATGACCTCAACCCGGTGGATAACGAGAGCTATGGCAACGGCCAGGGCAAGCAGTTCTATGCCGCGTACCAGGCACGGCTGAAAAGCCTCAACGCGTGCGATTTCGGCGACCTGATGCTGCATATGCTGAACATATTCCGCCAGCACCGCGACATTCTGGAGCAATACCAGAACCGCTTCAAATACGTGATGGTGGACGAGTATCAGGATACCAACGCCGTCCAGTACCTGTGGCTGCGGCTGCTGGCACAGACCCGCAAGAACATCTGCGTGGTGGGCGACGATGACCAGTCGATCTATTCCTGGCGCGGCGCAGAAGTCGCCAATATCCTGCGGTTTGAAAAGGATTTCCCCGGCGCAAAGGTGATCCGGCTGGAACAGAACTATCGCTCCACCCCGCAAATCCTCGCCGCCGCCAGCGGCCTGATCGCCAGCAACAGCCAGCGGCTGGGCAAGACGCTGTGGACCGAGATCAACGCAGGCGAAAAGGTTCGCGTGATCGGCGTGTGGGATGCGCCCGAGGAGGCGCGCCGCGTGGGCGAGGAGATCGAGCGGCTGGAACGCGAAGGCGCGCCGCTGGACGAAGTGGCCATCCTGGTGCGGGCGCAATACCAGACGCGCGAGTTTGAGGACCGCTTCATCCAGATCGGCCTCAATTATCGCATCGTCGGGGGTTTCCGCTTCTATGAACGGGCCGAAATCCGCGATGCCCTGGCCTACCTGCGCGTCATTGCTCAGCCGGCGGACGACCTGGCGTTTGAACGCATCTACAACCAGCCCAAGCGCGGGCTTGGCGCCAAGACGCTGGAGAAGATGCACAGCCACGCGCGCCGCACCGGCCTGCCGCTGGCCGCCGCCGCAATTGACGTGGCCGACAGTGACGAGCTGCCCGCCCGCGCCCGCTCTACCGTTGCCGCGCTGATGCACGATTTCCTCCGTTGGCGGGATATGGCCGAGACAGTCAGTCCTTCCGAACTTCTGCGCACCGTGCTGGCCGAAAGCGGCTATGACGCGATGCTGAAGGCCGAACGATCGGCCGAAAGCGCCGGGCGGGCGGACAACCTGGTGGAACTCGCCCGGGCGATGGAAGACTACGCCACGCTCAGCGATTTCCTTGAGCACGTCTCGCTGGTGATGGACAATGACCGGGCGGACGAAGGCGAGAAGG
Source organism: Pseudomonadota bacterium (assembly GCA_040386475.1). Lineage (GTDB taxonomy): Bacteria > Pseudomonadota > Alphaproteobacteria > Sphingomonadales > Sphingomonadaceae > Alteraurantiacibacter. The sequence continues at coordinate 10,011 of JAZKFK010000168.1, forward strand.
TCACCATCATGACCATGCACGGCGCCAAGGGGCTGGAATTCAACCATGTGTTCCTGCCCGGGTGGGAGGAAGGCGTGTTCCCCAGCCAGCGCTCACTGGATGAAGGCGGCCTCGCCAGCCTGGAGGAAGAACGCCGCCTGGCCTATGTCGGCATCACCCGCGCGCGGCGGCGCTGCACCATCACCCACGCGGCCAACCGGCGCATCTATGGCCAGTGGACCAGTTCCATCCCCAGCCGCTTCATCGCCGAATTGCCCGAAGACGCAATCGCGCAGGAAACCACGCTGACCGGCGGTGCCAGCCTGTGGCGGGCCAACTGGAGCGAAAGCGAAGACCCTTTCGCCCATGTCGCCCGCGACCGGCCCGAGAGATCGTCGGCGCGCGGCCCCGGTTGGCAGCGCGCGCTGACCACAACCTACGACTCCCGCCCTGCCCGCGTGCCCGAGAACACCCGCTCGGCAGCCAGCTTTGCCGCCAAGGCGCGCACTGACATCACGCTGGGCGCGCAAGTGTTCCACGACAAGTTTGGCGAAGGCACGGTTACCGGACAGGAAGGCAACAAGCTGACCATCCAGTTCGAGACGGCGGGCGAAAAGCGCGTGATCGACAGCTTCGTGAGGCTGGTGGGGGGATGAAAATGAACATAAATAAAGAGTTGGCACTTATAAATATCTTCATGGACGCAGACGCACTTAACACCGCAATGTTGCTGACTATAAGCGGGTCAACACCTGACCACGCAAAATGGGTAAGCTGCAAAAGCTGTGCACAGCAATACTCCGAGACATTTTCTGAATATAACCGAATTTCAGGAGAAAATCTGCCGATATTTAATCTAGAAAAAATTCGGTCACCGTCTGATATGAGATGGCCTCAGCAAAAAAGATTTTTGAGCAAGTTTATCAAAATGTGTTAAGGTTACATGGAAGAATTTCTAATATGTTGACGGGAGGGCAGAAGCCCACCGGATTCGATGAATTACTCCATGATGCAATTAAAATTTCATCATTGGCACATTACCACAGTGGCGATTTTCGAAATGCGGTTTTAGACGGCATTCTCGCAATCTCTGACAAGATTCGAGCGCGGACCGGATTGGATTTTGACGGCGACCGGTTGTGTAGTGAGGCGTTCTCGCCACGAAATCCAATCTTGGTGTTTAGCGAGATTGAAACGGAATCCGGCAAAAACGATCAAGTCGGTTTTATTGAGATACTTAAAGGAGTTTATAAGGGTATTCGCAACCCAAAAGCTCACTCCCTTGATCACGACTTAGATAAATTTAAAGCTGCCCAGTATCTAATTCTCATAAGCATTCTTATGCGCAGAGTTGAAGACTCAAAAATGCCTTAGTCGAACCCCACACCCAGGAACCCCGGCATAGGGCCGTTCCATTCGCCCGGCTTCGTGGGCGGGTCGCTGTCCTGGTAGCGCGGGCGGCGATCTTCCCGCTCGGTGCGCGGTTCACGTTCAGGGCGGGCTGCACGTTCAGGCCGAGGCTCACGTGTGGGACGGGCTTCGCGCGGTTCACGGGCTGGCCGATCTGCGCGGGGGGCGCGTGCGGGGCGCTCTTCGCGGGCCGGTGCTTCTGGCGCTGCTTCTGCTGCCACTTCTTCAGCGACCGCTTCACTCTCTTCGCGACGCGGGCGACGATCGCGCCCTGAACGACCCTGGGGGCGATCTTCGCGGCTGGCGTCACGCGGCGCTTCATCCCGGTCGCGACTGCGCGAACGGCCCTTCGGAGCAGCTTCCTCGGCCGCCTCCGGCGTCACGCTCGACCAGTCGAACAGCGGCACCTTAATCTGGGTCAGCTTCTCGACGTTGTCCATCGCCTCAGCATCCGCCGGTGTCACCAGCGTGATCGCGCGGCCCTTGGCGCCAGCGCGGCCGGTGCGGCCGATGCGGTGGACGTAATCAT
>JAZKFK010000169.1:0-10250 GCA_040386475.1 Pseudomonadota bacterium
GCTGCGGCAGCGCGGCCGAGACGAGGAACTGGAATTCGGTGCGGAACAGCCCGATCCCGTCAGCGCCGGTCACGCTGAGCATGGCGACATCGTCGCGCAGGCCGGCGTTCATCATCACTTCGATCCGTTCCCCATCGCGGGTGAACGGTTCGACCTCGCGCAAGGCAGCATAAGTCGCCTGCTTCTGGCGCCTGGCCGCCATGCGCGTGTCGAACGCATCCAGCACCGCCTGACCGGGGCGTAAGGTGACCTTGCCGGCATCGCCATCCACCTGCAGCGCATCGCCTTCGCGGATCATCCCGCGCACACCGCGCACGCGGCCGATCACCGGCACACCCATGGCGCGCGCCACGATCACCACGTGGCTGGTCAGACTGCCTTCTTCCAGCACCACGCCCTTCAGCCGGCGCTTGTCGTATTCCAGCAGTTCTGCCGGGCCAAGGTTCTTGGCGATGAGGATCGAATCGCCGTGCAGGCCCAGGCTGGCGGCGGTGCCCAGCTGGCCCGAGACGATGCGCAGCAGCCGGTTGGACAAGTCCTCCAGGTCATGCATCCGGTCCGCCAGCAGCGGATCGGCGATTTCGCGCATGCGCTGGCGGGTGCGTTGCTGCACGCGCTCGATGGCGGCTTCGGCAGTCAGCCCGCTGTCGATCGCTTCATTGATGCGGCGGCCCCAGCCTTCGTCGTAAGCGAACATCTTGTAGGTCGCGATGACCTCGTCATGCTCGCCGCCGTGGCCGAATTCGGCCTGGTTGGTCATCTGCTCGATCTGCTCGCGCATCTTGTCAAAGGCGAGGTAGACGCGCTGGCGCTCCACCTCGATATCTTCGGCCACGGTCTGTTCGATGTTCACGCGCGGCTGGTGGAACACCGCCTTGCCGTAGCCGAGGCCGCTGACCAGCTTCAACCCGTCGAGCACTTGCTGGCCCGCCTGCGCGCCGCCGCGGTCGTCCAGCCCCTCGCCATCGACCAGCCCGGCGTTGTGGATCAGTTCGGCCAGCACCATGGCCACCGTCTGCAGCGCCTCGATCTCCACTTCCTCGTAGCGGCGCGGCTCGACATGCTGGACGGTAAGTACGCCGATCGCCCGCTCGCGCCGCACGATCGGCACGCCGGCGAACGAGTGGAACTTGTCCTCGCCAGTTTCGGGGCGATACTGGAATTCGGGGTGGGTTGCTGCCTCGTCCAGGTTCAGCGTTTCGATATTGGCCGCGATGGTGCCGGTCAGCCCTTCGCCCACACCCAGCCGGGTGACGTGAACTGCGCTCTGGTTAAGGCCGCGGGTGGCATAAAGTTCCAGCACGCCTTCGCGCAGAAGATAGATTGAGCAGACTTCGCTATCCAGCGATTCGCCAATGATCTCCACCACCTGGTTCAGCTTACCTTGCGCATGGGTACGCGCAGCCATCACCTCGTGCAGGCGGGTCAGGATCAGACGAGCGGACTGGGCGGCGGCCATGGCCAAGGCCTAACCTATATTGGCGGGATTGCAAAACGCCGCCGCCCCAAATTCCACGTAGTCAGCGGTGATTTGATTTTAGTGGGAGAGGGCTTCCTTCAGCCGCAGTTTCTGCTTCTTGAGCAACTGGATGATCGCCATGTCGGGCGCGGGACGGTTCAACTCTTCCCTGATGCGGGCTTCAAGGCCCTGGTGTTTGGCGTGGAGGGCGGTGGCATGCGATTGACCCATATGCGTTCTCCTGTCGTTGTGGCCCAGGTTTTGCCCGGGTCCGTGAACGATGTGCAACGCGACTCGCAGACTCTGTCGAGCCGCGCGCAATTGTCATAAAATCACAAGTGACCTAAATCGTCCAATAGGGATGGCCATGAGGCGGTCCGTTAACGCGCCAGCCTGATGGCGAAATGTGAAGGGACGCGGCGTGGGAGGTTTCGGGGCGAGTGCTTGGGGGGCGGTAACACGCGAGGGCTGCCGATGACCGAAGAGGAAATGCGCCGCCGCCTGCTGCAATTGAAGATCGAGCATCGCGACCTCGACGCCGCCATCGCTGCCCTGACCGAGGCCAATCCGCAAGACCAGTTGCAGGTTGCCCGGCTGAAGAAGCGCAAGCTGCGGCTTAAGGATCAGATAAGCATGATCGATGACTATCTGACGCCCGACATCATCGCCTGACCTGCTCCGGAATAGCACCGGGATGGCTCCAGACCGGCCGTGTCAACGCCCGTAAAGCGTACCTTGCCGGGACAGTCGCATCGCGCTTGGGAAATTAACCACAATCGCTCTGGCGCGACAGGTCCGGCGCGGCTAGCCCAAGCTTATGGGGGACCCCGCCGACATCAGCCCGGCCATTGTCGAGAAGCTGTATTGCGATGCCTTGCGGCTGGCCGACGAGGCGCGCGCGGCGTTCGACATGTCCGGCCGGCTCGATCTGGTGGGCAGTAGCGAGGAGCTGGCCCGCATCGCCTTGTCGTGCGAGGCGCTGCGCACCACCACCCGCATGATGCACGCGCTGGCCTGGTTGCTTAACCATCGCGCCTTCTTTGCCGGCGAATTGTCAGAGTTCCAGCTGCGCCGCCACGGCCGCCTGCCCGCCGCGCAGCCCGAGCCCGAGCCCGACCAGTGGGAAGTGCTGCCGCCAAACCTGCGTGACCTGGTGATCCGCACCCGCCGGTTCTATGATCGCATCGCCCGGCTGGACAACGCCTGGCGCGACCGTTTCACCATGCACCCCGCCGCGATCCATCGCTTGCGTGACCGGCTGGGCGCAGCGGTGGCGCTGGGCTAGACCTTCGCAAGCGCCTCGGCCCAGCGGGCCAGCCGTAAGGTGCGCGTGCTCGCATCCATTGTCGGCAGGAACCCGCGCGCGGGACCGGACATGGCGGCGTATGCCTCCTCCAGCGTCGTGCACCGGCCCGCCCCCGTTGCCGCCAGGATGGCCGCACCAAGCGCGGTAGTCTCGATCATCTCCGGGCGGATCACTTCCAGCGCCAGCACATCGGCCAGGTCCTGTGCCATCCACCCGTTGGCGACCATGCCGCCATCCACCCTCAGGCCGGTCCACGCCGCCCCATCGGCAGAGAAAGCAGTGGCAAGATCGGCAGTCTGGCAGGCCATCGCTTCCAGCGCGGCGCGGGCGACATGCGCGCGGGTGGTCGCCAGGCTCATGCCCATGAGTGCCGCGCGCGCCTGTGGCCGCCAGTGCGGCGCACCCAGGCCCGTCAACGCGGGCACCAGCACCACGCCGCCGCTGTCCGGCACCGATCGGGCCAGGTCCTCGCTTTCCTCCGCCGTGACCAGCAGGCCCAGCCCGTCACGCAGCCACTTGATCAGCGATCCGGCGACAAACACCGATCCTTCCAGCGCATAGGTCCGCTTGCCGTGGTGCTGGCACAGCACCGTGCCCAGCAGGCGATTGGTGGAGCGCGGCAGAGTCTCGCCCATGCAGGTGAGCACAAAGGCGCCAGTGCCGTAAGTCGCCTTGGTCTGGCCGGGCAGCAGGCAACCCTGGCCAATGGTGGCGGCCTGCTGATCGCCCGCCATGCCGGTGATCGGAATGCTGGCGCCAAACACTTCGAAGTCCGTCTCGGCCAGTGGCCCGCAGCAATCGACGATGCGGGGCAAGGCCGCGCGCGGCACGCCAAACAGCGCGAGCAATTCCGGGTCCCAGTCCGTCCCGTCCAGCGCCAGCAGCATGGTGCGGCTGGCGTTGCTGGCATCGGTGATGTGATGCGTGCCGCCGGTCAGGTTCCACACCAGCCAGCTTTCGATCGTGCCGAAGGCCAGCCGCCCCTCACCTGCCGCCAGCCGCACGGCGGGCTGGTTGTCCAGCAGCCAGCGCATCTTGCTGGCCGAGAAGTACGGATCCAGCAGCAGGCCAGTCTTCTGGCGAATCATGTCCTCGTGCCCGGCAGCGCGCAAGGCATCGCACAAGGGCGCGGTGCGGCGGTCCTGCCACACGATGGCGGGCGCCAGCGGCTGGCCGGTGTGCCGATCCCACGCCACCACGGTTTCGCGCTGGTTGGTGATGCCGATAGCGGCAATGCGGTGCGGCCCGCCCACCCGCTCGACCAGTTCCTGCGCGGCGGACAGCGTCTTGTCCCAGATCTCGCCCGCGTCGTGCTCCACCAGCCCGTCGGCGGGATAGTGCTGGGTCAGCGCATGCTGGGATACGCCCTCCACATCGCCGTTGGGCGCAAACAGCATGGCGCGGGTGGAGGTGGTCCCCTCGTCCAGCACCAGGATCAGGCGATCGGTCATGGCAATCCTTACTCTCCCGCCCCATATGTGCCGCCATGTCGCTTCCCCCGCAACCGTGGCCTGTCGGGCTGACCGAACAACTGGAACCGCTGGTCGCCCGCGTGCTGGCGCCCAACCCCTCGCCATTCACTTATACCGGCACGCAAAGCTACCTTGTCGGCGCGGCTGACGGGCTGGCGGTGATCGATCCAGGGCCGGATGATCCAACGCATCTCGCCGCGCTGGTGGCCGCCATCGCCGGGCGCCCGGTGGTGGCCATCTGCTGCACCCACACCCACCGCGATCACTCGCCCGCCGCTGCCCCGCTGGCCGCGCTGACCGGCGCGCCGATCATCGGCTGCGCCCCGTTGCACATTGTCAGTGATGCGCCGCGCGTGGATGCGCCGTTCGACAAGACCTATGCGCCCGACCGGGTGCTGGCCGATGGCGAGAGCATTGCCGGACCCGACTGGACGCTCACCGCCGTCGCCACCCCCGGCCATACCAGCAATCATTTGTGCCTTGCGCTGGAAGAGAGCGGCGCGCTGTTCACCGGTGACCATGTGATGGGCTGGGCCACCAGCGTGGTGGTGCCGCCCGATGGCGACATGGCCGATTACATGGCCAGTCTCGACAAGCTCTATGCGCGCGAGGATCGCATCTATTACCCCGCACACGGCCCCGCTGTTACCAAGCCACGCCAGCTGGTGCGCGGCATGGCCGGCCATCGGCGCGCGCGCGAAAAGCAGATCGTGCGGCTGCTGGAACAAGCTCCGCAGACAATCGCTGCCATGATCCCCACGATGTACAAGGGCGTGGACCAGCGGTTGTGGCCAGCGGCTGCACAAAGCGTGCACGCGCACCTGATTGAACTGGCGCGGAATGGCCGCGTTGACGAGATGGAGGATGGCACGTGGATGATGGTTTAGTGACCACCCGCCCTCGCTCGCAGGCCCTGCCGTGGGCGCTGGCGGGCGCGCTGGCGGTCTCCACCGCAGGCCTTGGCTGGCTCGCCTTCGGGCCGGACGATACCGGCGATCCCGTGGCTGCCAGCATTACCGCTTTCACCCGGCAGAACCGGCTGACGGTGTTTTCGGCGGAGCTTTCCACTGTGGTTTCCAGCACTGACGAGCGCTTGTTCGGCATGCTGGAAAGCCGCCAGATTGCCGTGATCCCGGCGCGGGTGGAATATGGCCTCGACCTGTCGGGCATGGATGCGCAGGACGTGACGTGGGACGCGGCCGCCAATGAACTGCGCGTCACCCTGCCCCAGGTCACCGTGGGCCGCCCCAACCTTGACGAGGCGCGCGCCCAATACCTGCGCGAAGGCGTGTTCATCACCCGCGACGCGCAGGACAGCCTGACCCGCGACAATACGCGTGAGGCCGAGCGGCTGGCCGCCAGCCAGGCCGCCAATCCCGTACTGCTCGATCTGGCTCGCAACGCCGCCAGCGCTGCCATCCGGCAGAACCTGGCCATCCCGCTGGCCGCCACCGGGCATGCCGATGCCCGCATCACCGTGCGCTTCGCCGGACAGGCACCCGGAGCCGATTGACTCGTTGCGCCGCGCGGCGCATTTTTCGCCCGGGTCGCAAGGATTATTCCTTGGGGGGAATCATGGCGAGCATTCCTGTCAGCGCGCCTGCTGCCGTGCAGGCCGAGCGGCGCTTTTACCTGATCATGTCGCTGGTGTTCGCCGCTGCGGCAGTGGCAGGGTTCGGCTTCTTCTTCGCCATCGGCGCATCCAGCTTTGGTGCCCCGTGGTGGGTTCATGTCCACGCGCTGACGATGACGGCGTTCCTGGCGCTGTACGTGGCGCAGAACTGGCTGGTCTGGCGCGGCGACCTTGCGTCGCACCGCAAGCTGGGCGTGGTGGGCGCAGTGCTGAGCCTGTGGCTGGTAGTTTATGGCAGTTGGGCCATCACCATGACGCTGGCCGCCGGCCGCATACCCCCGTTCTTCACGCCCAATTTCTTCCTGCTGATGGATTGGCTGAACATGGCGGTGTTCACCGCCCTGGCCGGGGCCGCGCTGTGGTTGCGCCAGCGAACCGACTGGCACAAGCGGCTGATGTTTGGTGCCATGCTCAGCCTGATGTCGGTGGCCTGGGGCAGGATGGTGCTGCCCCCGCTGTTCGACCAGCGGGGCACTGTGCTGATCCTGGTGGTGCTGCTGGCCCACCTCGGCGCGGCCATGCTGCTGGACCACCGCCTGCGCGGGCAGGTGCATCCGGCCCACTGGTGGACCGGCGCCTCGCTGGTGCTGTGGCTGGCGCTGACCTTCGCCTTTGCGAACAATCCGGCCTGGGTCGCGGTAACGCAGTCGTTTGGAGGTTGAACCCGCGGGCGGATCGGGCCATCTGACATGCCATGAGCATCCAGACCCCCCTGCCCACCGGAACCGACCTGCTGGCCGAGATCGCCCGCCTGAAGCACGAGCGCAAGGCCGTGATCCTGGCGCATTACTACCAGCGTCCCGAATTGCAGGACCTGGCTGATTTCGTCGGCGATTCGCTGGAACTCTCGCGCAAGGCGGCGGATACCGATGCCGAGGTGATCGCCTTTTGCGGCGTGAAGTTCATGGCCGAAACCGCCAAGATCCTCAGCCCTGACAAGATCGTGGTCCTGCCCGACATGGAAGCCGGTTGTTCGCTGGAAGACAGCTGCCCGCCCGAGAAGTTCGCCGCCTTCCGTGAGCGGCACCCGGACCATATCGCGCTGACCTACATCAACTGTTCGACCGAGGTGAAGGCGCTGTCCGACATCATCGTCACCAGCTCCAGCGCCGAGACGATCCTGGCCCAGATCCCGCCCGAACAGAAGATCATCTTCGGGCCGGACCGGCACCTTGGCGGCTACCTGTCGCGCAAGTTCAACCGCGAAATGCTGCTGTGGCCGGGAGTTTGCATTGTGCACGAGGCATTTTCCGAGACCGAGCTGCTGAAGCTGAAAGCCCAGCACCCCGGCGCCCCGGTGGCCGCGCACCCGGAATGCCCGCCCGCAATCATCGACCATGCGGACTATGTCGGCTCCACCAGCGGCATCCTGCAATTCGCCAAGACCTTCCCCGGCAACACGCTGATCGTGGCGACCGAGCCGCACATCATCCACCAGATGGAAAAGGCAATCCCCGACAAGCAATTCATCGGCGCGCCGGGGGCAGACGGCAACTGCAACTGCAACATCTGCCCGTATATGGCGCTGAACACGCTGGAAAAACTCTACACCGCGCTGCGCGACCTTCAGCCGCGCGTAGAGATCGAGGAAGGCCTGCGCTTGCGCGCGAAGAAGAGCCTCGAGCGGATGCTGGAAATGGCCAGCGGGACCGTCGGCAAGGGGGATTTGGGGGCGCGCTAAGCCCCCACCCGCCTCGGCGCGGTCTCCTTCAGGAACAGCGCGATCACGAACCCCAGCATCAGCCCGCCTATGGTGAACGTGAACACGTGCTCGATCCCCTGCGATCCGGCGATCTGGCCGGCGATGATCGGGGCCACGCCGCCACCGAAGATCTCGCCCGCGCCGATCACCAGCCCGGCCACCGAGGCGACCATGCCCAAGGGCGCGGCCTCTGCCGCCACCGGCCCGGCCAGCGTCGCCAGTGCCGAGAAGTTGAACAGCGCGGCGAAGAACAGCAGCCAGAACAGCGTGGGCAGGCTGTCCGCCCCCGCTTGCGTAAACAGCCAGGTGAAGATTGCCGCCATGATGTAGCTCATTAGCGTGGTGGGCTTGCGGCCGATGAAGTCTGACAGGGTCGGCATCACGAACTGGCCGATGCAGCCGCCAAAGCCGATGGCACTGGCTACAAAGCCCATGTCCTGGATCGACAGGCCCAGGTAGTCGGTCAGGTAATTGGGCATCATCGCGCCCATCACGAAAATCCCGCCCATCGCGCACATCAGCGTCAGCATGGCCAGTGGCACGTTACGATGCTGGAACAGCGAACCGAAGCTGGGGCGCGGCGCGGCCGGCGCGCCCGTTGCCACGGCGACCGGGGCAGGCTCACGCACGATGAAGAACATCGCCAGCGCCATCAGCAGGCCGGGGATGCCCACCAGCATGAACACCGTCCGCCAGTCGGTCACCAGCAGCAACTGGGTGGCGATGATCGGACCGATGGCATTGCCGAACAGACTGATCATGCACTGGAAGATACCGTTGTTCATGCCGCGCCTTTTCGGATGGCTGGCTTCCACCGCCACGGCCACGCCGGTGGAGGCGACCGGCCCTTCGGCCAGGCCCATCACCGCGCGGATGATGAGCAGGCCCACCAGGCCGCCCGCCATGCCGCTGAACGCGCTCATCAGCGAGAAGATCACCACTGCCGGGATCAGCACCTTGCGGCGGCCAATCCGGTCACTCAGGAAACCCATGGCGAAGGCGGACAGGCCCCAGAACACCGCGAGGATGCCGACAAGGTTGCCGAGATCCTCATAGGTCAGCCCAAGTTCGTCCATGAAACTGGGGAACAGCACCGGCAGGATGAACCGATCCAGCCCCACCAGCCCGAACGTCAGGCTAAGGACCAGGATGATCTTCCATTCGTAAGCCGTGTCCCAGCCAATCGTCGCGCTTGCAGGCGCACTTGTGGCGCTGTTGCCCTCTGCCATCATCCCATCCCCCTGATTATTGTTATGCTGCAGGAGGTATCAAGTAGCCGGGCACAAGTCGAATCTCCTTCACACGTCTTAACCTTGTCCCTCCACTCCGCCTCCAGCCTTTGTCGCTAGCGCTGGCAGTGATAGCCTGCGCTTCAGGCCGATGGGGACGATAACCGATGACTTTGCGATCCTGGCTGTTTGTACCCGGCGATAGCGAGCGCAAGCTGGACAAGGCCGGCACTTGCGGCGCGGATGCGGTGGTGATCGACCTGGAGGACGCCGTGGCGCCCGAGGGCAAGGCCATGGCGCGCACGCAGGCGGCCCGCTGGCTCTCCGCCCATCGGCAACACGTGCTGGCAGGCGCCGCCACCAGCCGCTGGGTGCGGATCAACGCCTTCGACAGCAACCTGTGGCGCGAGGACCTGGCCGTGGTGCTGGCCGGTCGGCCCGATGGCATCATGGTGCCCAAGGCCAAGGGGCCGGAACAGATGCGCATGCTGTCTGCCGAAATGTACGAGCTGGAACAGCGCAACGGCATTGCCCCCAATGCCACGCGCATCATCCCGATGGTGGGCGAGACCGCCGTCAGCGCGTTGACCATCCCCGCCTATGCCAGTGACGAATTGCCACGCCTGGCCGGGATCACCTGGGGTGCGCAGGATCTGGCCGCCGCCATCGGCGCCACCCGCAGCCGCGACGGCAAGACCGGCGAATGGACCGACACCTTCCGCATGGTCCGCAGCCAGACATTGCTGGCCGCCCACTCTCGCAAGGTCGCCGCAATCGAGACGCCCTGCGCCGAATTTGCCGACCTGAAGGGCCTGAAGGCGATGGCCGAGGCGGCCAAGGCCGATGGCTTCACCGGCATGCTGGCGATCCACCCTGACCAGGTTCCGGTGATCAACCTGGCCTTTGCCCCCACCGACAAGGAAGCGGCCGAGGCGCGGCGGATCGTCGAGCTGTTCGCCGCCAATCCCGGCGCCGGTGCCTTGCCGCTGGATGGCCGCATGGTGGAACAACCCCACCTGATGCAGGCGCGGCGGCTGCTGGAAACCTTGCGCGGCTGAGTTACTCGGCGGCGGCTTCGGGTTCAGCCGGGGCCGGTGCTTCGGCTGCAGGTTCTGCTGCGGCGCTGTCGACGGTGGTTTCGCCTCCCCCGGAATCCGCCGCAGGGCCACCCTCGCCCGGCTGGACAGCCAGCGCCGGAGGCTGCGAGGTCAGGTCATCCGTAGGGATCATCGCGTCGCTGACCGATCCGGGCAGCACTTCGCCCGAGGCATCGCCTTCGCTGTCAGCCGTGGGGGTGCCGAAGTAGTCGCATGCGCCCACCAGCAATATGGCGGCCAGGGGCACAGCAAGGCGGGCAACACGCATCGTCAGTCAATCCTCCAGCGCAGCCAGGAACGCACCGCTGCGCGCCCGCAATGCCTCATCGAAGGCCCCCGGCGCAAGGGCCAG
>JAZKFK010000170.1:0-4742 GCA_040386475.1 Pseudomonadota bacterium
TTTGCAACCAGCGAGGCGGTGCTGGAAGAAGCCCTCCGCCGGATCGGAACAGCCCTGGCATGAGTGAACTTGTTATCCTTTACGAAGACGCCGAGGCGCTGGTGATCGACAAGCCCGGCGGCCTGCCGCTGGAAAAGCCGCGCAAGGGCGGTATCTCGTTGGCCGACCGGATTGGCGAGCTGAAGCTGGGCTTCCAGATGGAACCTGTGCCGGTCCACCGGCTGGACACCGATACCAGCGGCTGCCTGCTGCTGGCGCGCAATCCCAAGGCCTTGAAGCGATACAACAAGGCGTTTGAGGAGAAGCTGGTGCGCAAGACCTACCTTGGCGTGCTGGCCACCATTCCGGCCCAGAAGGAAGGCACGGTAGAGCTGGCCTTGACCAAGATCAGCAGCGCCGAAAAGGGCTGGCGGATGATCCCGGCCAAGAAGGGCAAGCCCTCGCTCACCCACTGGCGCGTGATCGCCGAGGTGAATGGCCGCGCGCTGGTGGAATTCACGCCCGAAACCGGCCGCACGCACCAGATCCGCGTGCATTGCGCCAGCGGCATCGGCGTGCCCTTGCTGGGCGATCCGGTCTATGGCGCAGCCAACGGCTATGCCCGCACCATGCTCCACGCTGCCGCGCTGGAAGTGCCGCGCGAGAACAAACCCGCCATCGTGGCCGCCGCGCCGATGCCGGCCGACTTCACCTTCCTGGGCTTCTGAACCATGAGCATTGACCGGTGAGCATGGGGGCCGACCGGATCGTCGCCCGCGCGCTCTCGCTGGTAGAGGAGAGCTTCGTCACCGCCAGCGGCCCCGGCGGGCAGAACGTCAACAAGGTGGCGACGGCAGTGCAACTGCGGGTCAACATCTATGCCCTGGGCCTGACCCCGCCAGCGTTTCACCGGCTGACCAAGCTGGCCGGCAGCCGCCTGAACAACGCCGGCGAAATCGTGCTGGATGCGCGGCGCTTTCGCACGCAGGAAGCCAACCGTGCGGACGCGCGCGAGCGGCTGGCCGAACTGATCGAGACCGCGCTGAAGGAACCCAAGGCGCGGCGCAAGACCACCATCAACCGCCCCGGCAAGGTGCAGCGGCTGGCGGCCAAGAAAGTCCGCAGCACGGTGAAAGCCACGCGCGGCAAGGTGGACTGGTAAGCGGCCCGCATACGTTCGGCCACGGCCACCCGCTCGCTTGACTTTTCCCCGATTCTCTCGCAATGGCCCCGCTTCGAAGGGCGGCGCCTGATGCGTCGCCTGAATCTTTTTGGGCCTTCATGGTCCGCAGCAGACTTTTGGAAACAGTGACATGGCGAAGCCCGCAACCGTCAAGATCCGCCTGAACTCGACCGAGTCGGGTCACTTCTACGTGACGAAGAAGAACCCGCGCAACACCACCGAGAAGATGAGCTTCCGCAAGTACGATCCCGTGGTGAAGAAGCACGTTGAGTACAAGGAAGGCAAGATCAAGTAAGCTGAACGTCAACCTGAACGCCGGGAACCTCCCGCATTCAGTGACAGTTCAATGCTCCCCCGCTAAGGCTTGGAGCATGACCAACTTGAAACACCGCTTCACTCAGCTCTGGGGCGCCGCAGCAGTCGGCGCCCTTAGCATTTGCACCCCTGCTGCCGTGCTCCTTGCGCCTGCTGCTCCCGTGGCCGCGCAAGCCACCGGACAGTTGCAGCGCGCCGCCGGCGCCTTGCGCTCGATCACCACGCTGCGCGCCGATTTTACCCAGACCGACCGCAACGGCCAGGCCCTGTCCGGCACGCTGACCCTGCGCAACCCGGGCCGCATCCGCTTCCAGTATGCCGACGATGTGAACATGCTGGTCGTCTCGAACGGCAGTACGCTCAGCGTCATCGATTACGATGTGCAGCAAGTGCAGCGCTGGCCGATCCGCAACTCGCCCCTCGGTGCACTGCTCGATCCCAACCGCGATATCTCGCGTTATGGCCGCGTGATGCCATCGGGCGCACCCAATGTCGTCAGCATCCAGGTGGAGGATCCCAACCGCCCGGAGATCCCGCAGATCACGCTGATCTTCGTCGAGAAGGCCGGAGTGCCAGGTGGTCTGGAACTGACCAGCTGGGTGGCCCTGGATGCGCAGAACACACGCACCACGGTGCGCTTGCGCAACCATCGCTATGGCGCCAGCGTCCCTGACAGCGCGTTCACCTTCCGCGATCCGCGTCCTTCGTCTCGCCGACCCTGAGCTTCAATCCAGGGGCGACCGGTTGGAGATTTGCGACAAATTGCGACAGGCCATTCATTCAAACGACAGGCTGCGAGCCCTATATCTATAACTGTAGTCGCGCGGCGGAACACGGGTTTCCCCCCTGTTGCCCGATCCGCAAATCGCCGGCTACAAAGCGTGACGAACGCTAAAACGAACCCCCGTCCCCAATGCCCCCGGGGCGGGGGTTTTCGTTTGCAGCAGGCACTGTGGCTTGCCGCTGGCGCACCTTGCACCTAAGCGTGCTGGATGATCTCCGTTGCTACCTGGAACATCAATTCCGTGCGCTTGCGCATGGGTCTGGTCGAACGCTTCCTTACGGAGCAGGCGCCCGACGTGCTGTGCCTCCAGGAAATCAAGTGCCAGGAGCAACAGTTCCCCGCTAAGGCCTTTGCCGATCTTGGCTATGTCCACCAGGCGATCCACGGGCAGAAGGGCTATCACGGCGTGGCCACGGTCAGCCGCGTGCCGTTCCGCGAAATTTCCCGCTATGATTGGCAGGACAACGGCGAGGCGCGCCACGTGGGCGTGGAGCTGTTGGGGCCGGAAGCTGGCACGCTGGCAGGCATGGTCTTGGAGAATGTCTATATCCCCGCCGGCGGTGACGAGCCGAACCGCGAGGTGAATCCCAAGTTTGGCCAGAAGCTCGATTTCCTGGAACGGATGACCCGCTGGGCCGACGCGCTGGACCGGCCCACGCTGATCGTCGGCGATTTCAACATCGCCCCGCTGCCGGAGGACGTTTACGACCACAAGGCATTGCTGAAAGTGGTCAGCCACACGCCGCTGGAAGTGGAGACACTCACTCGCTTTGCCGATGCGCACGGCTGGGTGGACCTTGGCCGCAAGCATATCCCCGCACCTGAACGCAACTGGTCCTGGTGGTCGTACCGCACCTTCTGGCAGGAGAAGGATCGCGGGCGGCGGCTGGATCACATGTGGGCCTCGCCCGATCTGGCCAGCGAAACGCTGAGCCATCGCTTCGTGGAAGAAACGCGCCGCTGGGAACAGCCGAGCGACCACGTGCCGCTGATCACCGAGTTCGCCAGCTGAGCGCGGAATCCTCCCCCTCAGCAGACCTTGCCGCCCGCCGCGTGGCGCAGGCGGTCGATGCCTTGCGCCACGGCTGGCCCATCAAGCTGGGCGAGGCGCCGGTACTGGTGCCGGTGGAAACCGCCGCCGATCTTGCCGCCACGTCGACCCGCGCGCTGATCTCTGCCGCGCGTGCCACCACCTTGAAACTGGCCAACCAGCGCGAGGCAGCCGATGGCCACAAGCCGGTGCTGATCCGCGCTGCCGATCCGCTGGCGCTGGCCGATGCCCGGCCGATTGCCGATCCGGCACTCGATCTGGTCTATCCGCTGAAGGGGCCGTTCGCGGTCGAGAAAATCGCCTGCCTGCCCGAAGCGGAAGCAGCAATGGAACTGGCGCGCATCGCCGGGATCCTGCCAGCTTTCCTGTTTGGGGCTGATGGCGCGGGCGAGCCGGTGCGGCTGAAGGCGGCTGACCTGGCCGCCTGGGCCGATCCGCTGCGCCTGGCCATTGCAGCCCGCGCACGGCTGCCCATCTCAGCCACCGAAGATGCCGAGATCGTCGCCTTCCGCAAGCCCGATGACATGCGCGAGCACGTGGCCCTTATCATCGGCCAACCCGATTTCGACCGCCCGCCGCTGGTGCGGCTGCACTCTGAATGCCTGACCGGTGACCTATTCGGCAGCCTGAAATGCGATTGCGGCCCGCAACTGGACGGCGCGCTGGAACGCATGGCGGAAGAAGCCAGAGCCACCGGCTGGGGCGTGCTGCTGTATCTGCGGCAGGAAGGGCGCGGCATCGGCCTGATCAACAAGCTGCGAGCCTATCGCCTGCAGGATGCCGGGTTCGATACGGTGGACGCCAACGCCCGCCTTGGCCTGCCGGTGGAAGCCCGCGACTTCCCCACGGCGGCGCGAATGCTGGACCTCCTCGGCGTGAATGCGATTCGGCTGCTGACCAACAATCCGGCCAAGGTAGCGGCGCTGGAAGACGCGGGACTGACCGTGGTGGAGCGGGTGGCGCACCACTTGCCGGCCAACCCGCACAACGAACGCTATCTGGCGACCAAGCGGGACCGGTCGGGGCACTTGCTTTAAAGACCACACAGCGTTGCGGCCGTCCCTGACGCGCTACCTGATCTCGTACCGGTCCAACCCCGGGCCCAGCCGGTTATCGGCGATCTGCTGCACTTCGCCCGACCAGTCGGCCACAAACACCGAATTGCGCTCCACCCCCGGCGCAAAGCGCGCCGTGTTACCCGCCACCACCAGCCCGGCGCTGGCATAGTCGCGGCTTTCGGCAGCCACAGCGATGAAGGCAGAGTAGTTCTCCTTGTCCTGCCCTTGCACAAACCAGTTGTTGCTGATCTGTCCGCTGGCGCCTGCTGGCAGGTCGATCATGTAATTGGTCGCGCGGCCGCCGGCATCATCGAAGCTGTTGCTGGCGATCTGCACCTGGCGGCTGCGGGCCTTCAGGTAATGCCCGCCGCG
>JAZKFK010000171.1:0-2288 GCA_040386475.1 Pseudomonadota bacterium
GCATTCACATACCACTGGTCGGTCAGCCACGGTTCGATCACCACGCCGCCGCGATCGCCAAACGGCGTGGCGATGGTGCGCGGTTCGGCGTCATGCTCCACCCGTTCGCCGTCCTTCTCGACCACGTGCGGGATCAGCTGGCCGCTAGCTTTGAGGTCCGTGACCACGGCGGCGCGAGCGGCGAAGCGTTCCATGCCCAGGTAGCGGTCGGGGATCAGCCCGTCGGCCGTCTGGCACAGGTTGGCATCGGCATCGAGCATGTTGAGCATGTCGCCCGCTGCAATCCCGGCGCGCTTGCCCACCTCGAAGTCGTTGAAATCGTGCCCCGGCGTGATCTTCACCGCGCCAGAACCCAGCTCAGGATCGGCATGCTCATCGGCCACGATGGGGATGCGGCGGCCCGTGATCGGCAGGGTGACGAACTTGCCGACGACGCTGGCATAGCGTTCGTCCGCCGGGTTCACCGCCACGGCCATATCGGCCAGCATCGTTTCGGGCCGGGTGGTGGCGACTTCGATAAAATCGCGGCCATCAGCCAGCGTCACGCCATCGGCCAGCGGATAGCGGAAGTGCCAGAAGCTGCCCTTCACATCGCGGGTTTCCACCTCAAGATCGCTGATCGCGGTCTTCAGCTTGGGGTCCCAGTTGACCAGCCGCTTGTCGCGATAGATCAGGCCCTTGTTATACAGGTCCACGAACACCTTCACCACGGCGGCGGTGAAGTGCGGGTCCATGGTGAACTGCTCGCGGCTCCAGTCCATCGAGCAGCCAAGGCGGCGCAGCTGGCCGGTGATCTGGCCGCCGCTTTCCGCTTTCCATTCCCACACCTTGGCCACGAAATCCTCGCGGCTGTAATTGGTGCGCTTGTCCTGTTTCGCCTCCAGCTGGCGTTCCACCACCATCTGCGTGGCGATGCCGGCGTGGTCGGTACCCACCACCCACAAGGCATCTTTGCCGCGCAGGCGCTCGTACCGGATCATTACGTCCTGCAGAGTGTTGTCTAGTGCATGGCCGATATGCAGGCTGCCGGTGACGTTGGGCGGAGGATTGACGATGGTGAAGGGTTGCGCCTGCGGGCGCTCGGGCCGGAACAATCCGTGCGCTTCCCAGTGGGCATACCAGCGCGCCTCGATGGCGGCGGGATCGAAGGTCTTGTCAAGTTCGCGTGTCATGGCACCGCGGCCTTTGCCAGCGGCGCGCATGAAGGGCAATGGGGCAGGGCGGTCTTGGGGTGCAGCGCGGCAAGGCTCCACAGGACATGCCTTGCCGCCGCCGCCTTTTGCCAGCATACCGCGCTAACTTATGCGGCAATGGGCACAATTCACGGTTGAAGAGCATTCGGGCCGCGCCACTCTGGTGGTGACCGGACCCCTGCTGGTGTCCACCGTGGGCCGCATGGACAAGGAACTGCGCGCGCTGGATGTTGACGTGCAGGCGGTCGACATTTCCGCCGTGCCGCGCGTCGATACGGTCGGCGCCTGGGTGATCCACCGCTTTGCCGAAGAGCAGGGCGCCGAGATCCTGGGCGAAAGCGAACAGGCGCAAGTACTGATCGAGGCGGTGTCCGGCAGCGCCAGCAGCGCGGATATTTCCCCGCAAATCGACTGGTTCTATCGCCGCGTGCCCGAGCATGTTGGTACCATGGTCTATGCCGGGATCGAGGGGCTGAAGCACAACCTCGGCTTCCTGGGCGCGGTGATCATGGCCTTTGGGGCCATCATCCGCCATCCGCGCCGCTTCCGCATGCGGGCGCTGGTCCACCAGATGGAACTGGTGGGCGTTACCAGCCTGCCGATCATTGGCCTGATGAGCTTCCTGATCGGCGTGGTTATCGCCCAGCAGGGCGCGGTGCAGTTGCAGCAGTTCGGGGCCGAGACGCTCACCGTCAATCTGGTGGGCCGCATTACCATGCGCGAATTGGGTGTACTGATGACCGCGATCATGGTTGCGGGTCGATCGGGCAGTGCGTTTGCCGCGCAAATCGGCACCATGCGGCTGACCGAGGAGATCGATGCCATGCGCACGATCGGCGTCTCCCCGGTAGAGGCATTGATCGTGCCGCGTTTGCTGGCGGCAGTATTGATGATGCCGCTGTTGGGCTTCTATGCCTCGTGCGTTGCGATCATTGGCGGTGCGGTGATTGCGGACGTATCGCTGGGCATTCCATTCCTCACCTTCCTGTCACGCATCCAGGAAGTGGTGCCGCTGTTCGACTTCTGGGTCGGGCTGATCAAGGCGCCGGTGTTCGGCCTGATCATCGGCATGTCGGGCTGCTACCAGGGCATGCA
>JAZKFK010000172.1:0-7920 GCA_040386475.1 Pseudomonadota bacterium
AGGCGATGGCGATTTCGATTGCCTCCTTGAGCTCGATCGGTTCGCTCACGGCCTGCCCCCAGACCGAAGTGGGCGCCGCAGTGAGCAGCAAAGCGGCGAAAAGCTTCATGGTCTTCATAACGTCAGCCCCTCACCCGATTATTCAGCAGAAATTTCAACACGGCGATTTTGCGGGCTTCTCGTCCCGTCCGCCAGAACCACGCGGGGACGACTCTCGCCCAAGGCGGTGATCGTCATTGCCGATGCAGCAACCCCTCGCGCTGCCAACGCCGTCTGCACAGCATTGGCCCGTTCTTGCGAAAGTCCAACATTGTAGTCGTCCGTGCCAGCCTGATCGGCATGGCCTGCCAGAGAAAGACGACGCCAGCCGCACGTGCGAATGTTCGTCGCCACGCTGTCCAGGGTCTGGCCGGCTTCGGTTGAAACCAGGGCAGAATCGAACTCAAAGAACACGATCGCAATCACATCGTCATTGCAGATCGCCGGGATTTGCGGCGGCGGAGGCGGCGCCACCACCGCTGCCACCCGTACCGGGGCGGGACGATAGGTCATCATCCACGCGGCGCGATCGCAGTTGCGGATGCTGCTCTCGTCCCGCGTCGACGACTTGAGAAAGCCCAGTGCAATGCCACACTGCACCTTGGTTTCCAGCGCCCAGATATAGCGCGCATCATTTGCCGCGATCAGCGCCTCATCGAGGGAAGCAGCAAGGCCGGCATCATAGCGTGACTGGATCTGGCCCTCCAAAGCAGAAAGATCCATCGCCATCAGCCCGGCAAAGTCGCTATCCTGAGCGAGCCCAGGAGCGGCGAATGCTGCAGTAAATGCCAGTCCCGCCATTGCCCCAAGTTTGCGGATTTGCATTTCAAAACTCCCCTTTGTTGAGTCGCTTTTATCAACCATTTACCGCAAGTGCCATGCTTGACTCGTCGGAAATGTCCGAAATCTGGACAATATTGGCCTGAATCTCGCCCGATCCAATATTTGCATCGAGCAATGCCGCAAATTCGTGACCTTCCGAACGCATCGGAAGGTCGGTAGCCTGAGGGCTCTCCATCGCCGCGAAGTCGGCAAGGAAGCTCTCGACCATTGCTTCACCAAGCGCGTCCTGCACGGCCACTTCCACAACCAGCTGGTCGTCCGGCAGCGCCGTTAGATCGCCAGATGACTGCGCAAACATAAGCAAGGCATCCATCAGCGCCATGTCGATCTCGCCGCCGGTCATGAAGCCAGCATCGGACACATCGGCGGTGGAACCATCCGCCATGGTGTAGCTGGCAGTACCGTAAACCACCACGTCGCCATCAGCTTCGACCGCCAGGTTGCCGTCCGAAACCAGTTCGATCGCGGTGACGCCGGCATCTGCCAGGCTGACGAACTCGCCCGCATCGGACACGGCATCCAGATCCGCGTCGATCCACAGGCCGAAGCTGCCATAGGCCGCATCGTTGGCATCGAGCACGCCGTCGCCATTGCCATCGTACTTGGCGGCAATCGCTTCGAGGTCGGTCATGTCCCCGTTGCCGAAGACGAATTCCGATGCATCGTTGACGAACCCGTCAGCATTGGAGTCGAAGGCAAGGATGGCGCTGCCGAGGGCAATCCACGCGGTCCTGCTCTTCACGCCATCGCCATCGTAGTCGTAGGCGATTCCCTCGCTCAGCGGCGTGAATGTGTTCCCGCCACCATCGAGGTCAAGGACGACCGGTGGGACGACGGGAGGAGGAGTGAGGGTGATGGAAAGCTCACCCGAATCCACCATATCTCCATCGTTGTCGACAACCGAGATCGGAACCGTGAACGACACCGGATCATTGGTAATCACGGTCGCGCCAAAATCGCCAACCTTGATCTCGTCCCCCGAAACATAAGTGAACTGGAGGCTGTTGTAGCCAGCAGGTTCACCCACGCCGAGCACGCCCGAGGTATCGGTGTAGATCGCAACTGTCGTACCTTCAGCAGCCGCGCCACTGGTCCCGTACAGACCACTGATATTCACGGTCTTTCCGTCAGCATTCAGCGTCACGATATAGGTGTGCTGATCTCCGACCGGCCCAATGGTGTAGCTGGTGCCAGCCAAAGTTGGTGTGACAATACCGGTCGTGAACCCCTTGTAGCTGATGGCCACACCGGTGATTCCATCAAGCACGCCATCGCCAACGGTATTATTCCCGTCTGGATCGTCGAAGGCCTCGAACTTCAACGTGGTGCCGCTGCTGGCAGTAAACAGGACGGATGCACCGTTGGTCTGATAGTGACTATCAAAAACTTGGTCCCGGTTGCCAGGAACCGAATACCCTCCGGAACCCGCCGAATTTCCACGCAGGTCAGTCACGAAATCCAGACGGAACGTCTCCGCTGTCGCGGGGTTGCCAGGACTGGCCAATCCTATCGAGTTGCCCGACCCGACGCCATACTGGACCGACGATTGGTTGATCGTGCTGGAAGGAGCACCCCCAACCGCCGGGGTCAACAGCAGATCCGAGCTCTCATTGTTCGTACCAGTTGTCGGCTCTCCATCCGGCACGAAACCTGCCCAGCCAGTGTTACCACCGACAAAGTCATAGGTGCCATCCGTAAAGTTGACCTCTTGGGTCGCATCAAGTGGCAATGACAGGTCCAGAACATATTGATTGTTCGCCGAGTCCGGATCCAGCGTGATCGTGAAGACCTCGATGTTGGTGCCTTGCTTGACGGCGGTCAGAACTGTGCCGTTTTCGCTGATTGAATAGTTCAGTGAAGCAAGACCCGAGGTCAGGTTCTGGCTGACAAGAGCATCAATCGAATCCTGGGTAAAGATGACCCGGCCGCCATCACCACCCACGTTGTTGTCGATGTTATTGTCGGCATCGAGGAACTGCTGGTAAGTGCCAGCCGCATTGGTCGCAGTCGAAAGCACCTTGGCCGCAACCGCAAACGGGCTGTCATCCTCAAGGTTGACCGTGATCGCGTCGGTCTTGGTGACCGTCGTGGTGCCATCGTTGACACTCACGTCAACGGTGAAGGTCTTCACATCTTCAACCGTCGTATTGGAGTGGAAGATGGGCAGCGACTGCGTAACCGTGAAACCGCCGAGGTTATCGATAGTAACCGTAATCGCCGTATTTGCACCGCCATTGATGGTGCCCAGCAGCGTCTTCCCGCCATTGGTCAGCGACCAGCTGATGGCCGCACCTGTTGCGGTGCCATCGGCAACGGCCAGCGTTTCTGTCGGAACGGCCAGACTCACAGTGTACACCGCATCATCCACATCGGCGATGCTGACCGCGCCACTGGCCGTCAGAAGGTTGGTTGTGTCGGTCGGGTTACCGGTCGTATCCTTGTTGCCGTTGGTGAAGCCTTCGTCCGACGTGGCCACGGTTGCCGACCCCACAACCGGGGCATCGTTGCTGCCAAAGATCGAGATCACCAGTGACGTCTCGTTGCTTTCGGCCGTGCCGTCAGTGGCGTTGTAGTTGAAGGAATCGGCGAGCGGAGTGTCGCCTTCCTTCAGGGCCTGGACTGCGGCGTATGCGGTCGAATTCTCGCCCTGGGTGTACAAGCGATAACTATAGGTGCCGCCGGCATTGAGCGTCAGCACGCCGTAGGTGCCGTTGATGGTTCCAGTGTCGGCAGCGGCGACGGTGAGCGTTTCCACGTCCACGTCGGTATCCGCAACGTCGGCGCGGTTAACGAGATCAGGTGCCCCGTTGTGCGCCTGGCCGGCAATCACATTGCCGGTGATCGGCGACGTACCATCCTCCACGATCCAGTTGGTATCGGGGTTGGCTACCGGCGCATCGTTGGCACCGTTGATGGTGATCTGGAGCGTGGTCGAGACCTCGTCACCGTCAGCGTCGACGATTGTGTAGGTGAAGGTATCAAGCCGCGTTTCACTGGAATCGAGCCCCTGGAGGGCCGCCGTGTTGGGCGAGTATGTATAGGCCCCGTTCGCACCCAGTTGCAGCGTGCCATACTGGCCAACGGTATTGCCCCCGACGGTCCCGGCACCATTGAAGCCCGAGATGGCCGTAACGACCGGATCGCCGAAGCCGTCGGCCCCGCTTTCGTCCGCACCGGCCGCACCAGACGTGGTGCCGGTGCCGAGAACGACGTTACCATCGGTGCTGACCGTATCTTCAGTCACACTATCCGTATCGGGATTCGCCCGCGGCGTGTCATCGTCCACCGTCACCGTGACGGAGGCATTGGCATGGGCAGCAACGGTGTCGCCGTCCTCGTCGGTTGCAGTAATGAACGAGGCAAACTGGATCTGGATGTCGACGGCATTCTCGCTGTCGTTCGTATCGGCGTGATCCAGCGGGGCCTTCAGCGTGAAGTTCCACACACCGCTGGTGGCATTGAGGGTGAAGGTGAACACCTCCACATCGCCGATGGCCGTCGTGGCCGTGATGGTGTTGCCCACGATGCTGTAAGCCAGGACATCACCGTTCGATTTGAGGCCCAGGGCACCAAGCGCCGCCGTCGAGCTGGCATCCAGCCCATAGGTCAGCGGGGCATCCGCGCCGGCAGTGAACAGGCCGGTGACGGAACTACTGGCCGTTGTGTCTGCGCCGGTCACATCGTTCGTGCCGTAGTTGGCGATGCCGCCCGTCAGGCCGTCCTCGTCCACCGTGCCGGTGCTGGTGGCAGCAATGGCGCGGGGAGTGGAATCGTCCACCACGATGTTCAGCGAAACCGGCGCGGTATCGCCGTCGCCATCGGTCAGCGTGGCATTGAGCGTGAAGCTCTGGTTGTTCTCGTCGTTGGCGTTGTCATCCGTGTGCCAGATATTGGCTGTCTGGCTGACGGTGTAGGCACCCGTGGTGGGGACCAGCGTCACATGCACCACGGTAACCCAGTTGCCGCTGCCCTGTTCCTGCTGGATGTTCACGCCGCTGGCGCCATCGGACTGATAGCGGAAGCCGACGGGGTTGCCGGTGAGCGCGAACGCTACGGTGCCGCCATCGTTGCCGAAGCCTTCGACATTATCGACCAGAGAACCGGACAGGTTGGCAGTATCCGGTGTCTGATCGTTCAGGCCGCCGGTGCTACCACCCAGGGTATCGTCATCGAGATAGGCCGTCAGCGTGGTTTCCGCCGTGGGCACATCATCGGTGAACGACAGGTTCTTGCCGATATCGAGCGATGCCGACGCGGTATCGCCGTCATTGTCGGTGATCGTGGCCACCAGCTGGATCAGATCGTCCGACAGCAGGCTGACGCTTGTTCCGTTCCCACCGTTGATGGTGTGATTGACGGCGCGGCTTTGGTCGAGCTCGACAAGGCCGCTGGGATCCACGGTTACGCGGAAGACCTCTGCGCCAGTGGCATCGGCATCAGCGGCATCGGTGCCGTTTCGGCCAACCACCGCCCCGCCTTCCAGGAACAGGAACACCTGTTCGCCGGTCGCGGTATCGACAAGGCCGGAGTAGTCGCCATCGGTGACCGACAGGGCATAGCTGGTGCCAGCGGTCCCATCCTCACCGCCATCGAAGGTGAAGGCGTCGGAGAAGTCTTCAGTGTCATCGCTGGCATAGTTGGCATCGCTGACCGTCAGGTCATTGAGAGTGTTCGACAGCGAGACCGAGGGGCCATCGTCATAGAACACCAGAGCGGACCCGATGCCGATCGGCGCGGAGGTATCGTCAAAATCGCCATCGGTGATGGTGACGGTGGCGTTGATCAGGCCGGCAAGGTTCAGCGTATCGTTGTGATCGGTGACCGGATCGGCCCCGTCCACATTGTGCTCAAGCGCGACATTCTGCGTCAGCGTTACCGTGCCATTCGCATTGATGGTGACGACAAAGGCTGTCTTGGTGCCGCCGTCATACACGCCCTTGATCGATGCGGAGCCGTCCTGGACCAGCGAGATCGCCTGGCCCAGGGCTGTGAACAGCGGAGTCGAACCGCCGCCCACGATGCTGATGGCATAGCTGGTCGAGCCTTGGCCATCGGCGCCGAAATCTGCGACATAGCTGATGATAGCGTCGGCCGACGTGTCGGACTGCGGCAGGCCCGGCGTCTCGTCCACATCGACACTGCTACCCAGTGCGACCTCGGTCAGGGCCGGGCCATCATCGGCAAACTTTACGTTGCCGCCAAGGTCCAGGCTGACCTGTTCGAAGGCCGTATCGCCATCGCCATCTAGGATGGTGGCACGGCCGATCAGGTTGACCTTGTCGTTTGCCAGTTCAAGCAACTGGTCATCGTAGGGGGCAGCCGTGTCGTTGTTGTCGGCATGGTCAAGCTCGGCATACTGCGTGAGCGTGACCACGCCCGAGTTCGCCACGACGGAAAGATCGAAGATCGTGTTGGTGACATTCACATCGCCAAAGACCGTCGCTGTCGAGCCAACAACCTTGTTGTCGATCAGGAACAGGGTGATCGGATCCCCTTCACTGGACATGCCGGACGCTGCGTTCTCGATCTGGAACGAGAAGGCCCAGGCCGTGCTGCCCGCGCCATCGGCGCCGTAGCTCGACGAAGCGACAGTGAACGCGCCAGAGAAATTCGCGGTAGAGAAATCGGTGTCGCTGTTGATCCCGCGGGTATCGGCATCCTGCGTTTCCAGCACGACGGTATCGCCATCGGCAACGGCGGCATCGATCGAGGGGCCATCATCGGCAAACTTGACGAAGCCGGCAAGGTCGATCGTCTCGGAATCGCTGTCGGTATCGACATCGAAGTCCTCGATATCGGCCGTAGCCGTAACGCCAACCAGGCCGCTGGGCAGATCGATCAGCTGCGTATCGTAAGGCGCAGCCGTCGCGCCCGGCGGCGAATGGTCGATTTCCACATGTTGCGTCAGAGTGACCAGGCCGGAGGTGCCATTGACGGTGATCGAGAAGATCACCGAAGGATCGGTCGCCACCGTCGGAGCGGTCAGCGCGGTCGAACCCACTACCGTGCCATTGGCCAACTGATAGATGCGGATATCCGCGCCATTGCTGTTTAGGCCGGTATCTGTGCCAGCGGCTGCCAAGAGGGTCATGGCATAGCCCACATCAAGCGAGCCCGGACCGTCGGCACCGTATTCCTGGGAGACGATCTCGAAGGCCTTGTCGACATAACCCGTTGCGGTATCGGAAGCCCCGCCGGCCGTATCGGCATCTTGGGTCGTCAGCGTGTCTGGATCGGCATCGGAGAAACCGATGTCCACGCTTGGGATGTCGTCGGTGATGTTGACGTTGATCGTACCCGAACCGATCAGGTTGCCGTTGGCGTCGTGCACGTCATAGGTGAAGCCTTCGGCCACGCTGGCGACATTGCGACCAGCACCGGCCGAATGATCGTATTCGGTGTCGAGCGTATAGGTATATTCGCCCGTGTCCTCGTCCAGCACCAGCGTGCCGTAAGTGCCATCGCCGTCCGCATTGGCACCCGTAAGGGTGAACTTGAACGGTCCGACGGCATTGGTGACAGTGATGACACCGTTGGCATCAACCTCGCTGTCCGCGAGCGAATCACTGCCGAACGAAAGGCCGGCCTCGTCCACGTCCACGTCCACATCGGCCACCTGCCCGGCGACGTTTTCGATATCGATCGTCAGCGTTGCAGTGGATTCGTCACCGTCCGCATCGCGAATGGTATAGGTGAACACGTCCTGTGCATCGATATTGGTCGCGTTGGCCGTCGATTGGTAGCCGTAGGCCCCCGTCGTCACATCGACGGTAAGCGTGCCGAACTCTCCGGCAAGCACAAGCTTGCCGCCAACGGTCGCAACGTCCTGGCTGGTCGCCTCATTGGTGCTGGTGATCGCAACCACCGTGCCATCGGGATCATAGCCATCGGCACCATCCACGTCGACGCCGTCACCGTCATTGTCGGTCAGCAGATTGCCTTCGACCAGGGTACCTTCGGTAACGCCGTTTGCGTTGTCCGTGGCCGTCGGCACGTCGTCGATCACGCGGATGTCGAGCGTGGCGCTGTCGTTCGAGC
>JAZKFK010000172.1:8020-15039 GCA_040386475.1 Pseudomonadota bacterium
GTGTTGTCAGCCAACGTGTAGACATAGGTGATTGAGCCAGCATCCGAAATCGGATCATAGGTATAGCCGGTAACGACTAAGGCACCGGTGCCGTTCTGGACGATGGTCTGAGGCAGGGCGCCCGGATTGATGGCAACGCCGTTGATAGTCACCGACTGCACGCCATCAGGCGACGTGAAGGTGATCGTACTGCCGGTCGTTTCGCTGGGATCGCTGTTGTCGGCAGGGTCACCATCGGCCCCTTCGCCAGTGCCGACCGGCTCCTCATCGCGCGGCGGCAAGCCGCCTTCGTCCACCACCGTACCTTCGCCGATAACCGGCACGAAAGTGATGTCGGTCGGTGAATCTTCGATGGTGATGACCAGCGTGGCATCCGAAACGGTGCCGTCCTGATCAACGATCTTGTAGTCGAAGCTTTCCGACCGGCCACCGGGCGTATTGTCGTCGCGCGTGTAGCTGTAGCTGCCATCGGCATTCAGCTTCAGAACGCCATAGGTGCCTTGCAGGGTCGCGCCCGGAAGGGCGGAACCACCGGCATTGCTGAACCCGGTGACACCGGCATTGACGGGGAAATTATCAGCGCCGGAAATGTCATTCGCCAGCACATTGCCATTGATCGGGTCGTGCGAGGCGGCAGGAACCGTACCGGCATCATCCACACCGATGGGACCGTCATCAACGATTGCGACCCGCAGGGTCGCCGAGGCGGAATCGCCATCAGCGTCGGCAATCACGACTTCAAAGAAGTCTGCATCGGCGCCGAGGGTGTTGTCCTCGAGGATATAGTCATAGCCGATGCGGCCGGCCTCGATGCTGGTGATGACCAGCCGGCCAAGGTCGGTGGAAAAGGTCTGGCCCACAGAGGTAATGGCGACACCATTGATCGAAATGCTGCCGACGCCATCGGGCGAATTGAAGTTAATGTAGCCGTAGGTCGTCTCAGAATCGGTGGCTGCCTCGGTGCCTTGCGGCTCTTGACCACGTGCCGGCAGGCCCGCTTCGTCGACCACGTCCTCGGCATTGATGACGCGGACACCGGAATTGTCGATCTCGATGTCGATCTCCGGTTCATCGTCGATGGCCGGGATTACCTCCCGTTCCTCCACAATCGGACGTGACAACTCGGTGTAAGGCAGCAGATTGCCAATATCGAAAGCCGCCTGAATTTCTCCTGGGTCAGTGAAGAAATTGCCGCCCGAGCTTTGCGGCGCGCCAGCTGCCGGTTCTGGCTCATTACCCAGCAACAAGGCCGCCAAGTTGGCCGGCGGCACTGCAGTTTCACCTACCACCAGCTGCGGCAGGATGATCGCCCCATCGGGCACCACGATCCGGCGACCGTCAGCGAGGATGATCACAAGATCGCGGCCATCGGCCACAACCTGATCGATCACGGCATCGGCGGGCAACGTGATGGTGTTACCGGGACCGGCGGCGAGCGTGATTGCAGGCGCAGCTGCTGGCGCGCTTGGTCCATCTGCCAGTTGACCTTGCATCAAGGCGTTATCGCCTTGCTCAGCCGCAGAGTTCCTCGAATCGGACCCTTGAAAATCAGTCATCGCAATCATCCCCAAAATCGGGCGCAATCACATTAGCCGAGGAGGGTCTTCCGATGAGCGATCCCGTACTTATTAAACATCGGCGCCTCTGAGCTCGGGCTCTGGCTTGCGCAATGTCACTTTCAGAGCAGCAAGTGTTGGGTTTTTCAACAGCGCAGAGTCCCTCTGAATCGATTTGCCTCGAGGCAAGGCACCCGGTCCAGCAACCTCACCGATACTTTTTTATATATATATCAGGGCTTTATGGAGACGATGTCGCCATGCCTTCGAGGTACTTGACCTAGTCATCCTGGCAAAGAGTTCCATTAGGAGACGGTCTTGGAAGATGTGTAAAAGTTGTAGTCTTTGCGCTTAGCAACAGATCATCCGACCGAGTCGCAGACTACGTATCCGCCTTTAATCGCACACCATTCGCGGAGAAAGCGGTGTCGCGATCAGCAATTTGTTTAGACTATTGCTGCATGCCGACTCCTGGAATTCAGGAGTTTGCCTTGGTAAGTACAAATCGCTCGATTCGAGGAAAGTCCGACCGTCGCAAGCTGATCGCTGCGCGAAGCGAGCTAACACTCGCGGGAAAGCTCGCAGCCTCGGAGGGTGAGGCAGGCGATGGGATTGATGCCATCATCCGCAACATCTCGGCCACCGGCGTGTTGCTGGAGACCAGTGCCCTACTTAAAGTTGGCGAACAGGTCTGGATCGATCTGGGAGCGGCCGGGCGGCAGCTTGCGTCGGTCCGGTGGGCCGACGCAGATCTGGTAGGATGCGAGTTTGCCCCTGCGCTTTCCAGGCCTCGCTTAAGTGCCGCCTTGCTGCAAGGCGAAGCGCCCACCTCGCGCGATGCACCCTCAGGCAATGGTGCAAGTGACCCCGAGCTGCTTTCGGCCGAGCGCAAGCGGGCCGGTCTGGCAATAGCCTGGGCGCGCAAATCGCGGGGGATCTCGCAGGGTGAGCTGGCATTGATGCTCGGCGTCACCACGACCACCGTCTGCCGTTGGGAGCGGGGTCACGTCCAGCCCCGCGCCAAAATTCGCGCACTGCTCGAAAGCCAGTTGGGCGAATTGAGCCCGGCGAGCCCTGGGGCTTTGGGAAACCTGGAGGGTGAGGAACCGTTGCCGGCAGAGCAGGTCAGCGATGTCCTGCAAGCATGCAAACTGAAGATTGCTGCCCTGACCGGCTTGGCACCTGAAGCGGTAACAGTTGAAATGTCAGTCAGCTTATCGGCCTAATTTCAGGCGTTGGTGAGGCACCATTCCTGCCTGAGCCTGCACGGCAGCAAGACTGCTAGTTTCAGAAGCCCCAGGGGCGCATTCTTCCGGAACCGGCCCACTCCTCCATTCGCCAACACCGTTCGTCGGCAGACCAGCGAAACAGCGGGTATCGCGCTCCCGGTTCCCGAAATAGCACTTTACCCTGACATCATGCTAAGGTGCATTTGGACTATCGGCATAGGAGAAGGCCGATGACTGATCACCACAAGGATACCCACAGCTCCCGCCATTACGGGAATGCGGCGGGCGAACATCCCACTTTTGTGATCGATCCGGTTTGCGGCATGACCGTGGCCCCGGACAAGACAGTGCATCACGCCCACCACAGCGGGCAGGATTACCACTTCTGCAGCTCGTCCTGTCTGGCCAGGTTCAAGAACAACC
This sequence comes from Pseudomonadota bacterium, assembly GCA_040386475.1. Classification (GTDB taxonomy): domain Bacteria; phylum Pseudomonadota; class Alphaproteobacteria; order Sphingomonadales; family Sphingomonadaceae; genus Alteraurantiacibacter. Next base: position 11,229 of record JAZKFK010000172.1, read on the forward strand.
CTGATCACTGGATCAAGCCAATGTCCAAACCACCGGCGGGTGCGGTTCCTGCGGGAGCCGTGTGGACTTGCCCGATGCATCCGGAGATCCGCCAGGATCACCCAGGTCCCTGCCCGATCTGCGGCATGGCGCTGGAACCGGAAATCGCGACATTGGCCGCAGGGCCAGGCGAAGAACTGCGGAACATGACCTTCCGCTTCTGGATCGGACTGGTCCTTACAGTGCCGGTATTCATCTTGGAAATGGGGAGCCACCTGGTCCCGGCGCTGCACCATGTCGTGGCGCCCGATGTCTCTGCATTGCTGCAGTTCACTCTCGCCACACCGGTGGTGCTTTGGGCCGGGTGGCCATTCTTCAAACGCGGATGGGCTTCGCTGGTCAGCCGTCACCTCAATATGTTCACCCTCATTGCCATGGGTACGGGCATCGCCTGGGTTTACAGCACGTTTGCGCTGCTTGCCCCTGGCATCTTCCCTGCGGAATTCCGCGGCGAGAACGGCCAGGTTGCGTTCTACTTCGAGGCAGCTGCGGTAATCATCGTCCTGGTCCTGTTGGGCCAGGTTCTCGAACTGCGCGCCCGCGAACACACATCCAGCGCGATCAAAGGCCTGCTCGCACTGGCTCCCAAGACAGCGCTCCGGATTGCGGAAGACGGTAGCGAGGCCGATGTTCCGCTTGAGGAGGTCATGGTTGGTGATCTCCTGAGAGTACGACCCGGCGAGAAAGTTCCAGTCGACGGAGAAGTCCGTGATGGGCACTCCACGCTTGATGAGTCCCTGGTAACCGGGGAATCCATGCCGCTGGCAAAGACTGCCGGCGATCACGTTATCAGCGGCACGATCAACCAGACCGGCGCGCTGTTAATCCGTGCCGAAGCAGTGGGCCGGGATACCCTGCTCTCGCGCATCGTCCAGATGGTGGCAAAGGCCCAGCGTTCCCGTGCGCCGATCCAACGTCTCGCCGATCAGGTGGCGGGGATGTTCGTCCCCGCGGTGCTGGCAGTTGCCGTGCTGGCCTTTGCCGGCTGGTCAATCTGGGGGCCGGAGCCACGGTTTGCCTATGGGCTTGTCGCGGCGGTCGCCGTGCTGATCATCGCTTGTCCCTGTGCCCTCGGGCTTGCGACCCCGATGTCCATCATGGTCGGGATTGGCAGAGGGGCGACGCTTGGCGTGCTGATCAAGGATGCGGCAGCGCTGGAACGGCTTGAGAAGGTCGACACGCTGGTGGTCGACAAGACCGGCACGCTGACCGAAGGTAAACCCGCCCTTACGCAGGTTGTGGCGGTCAACGGCTGGTCAGAAGATCAACTGCTGCGCCTTGCAGCCGGAGTCGAGCGGGCATCCGAACATCCTCTGGCCAAGGCGATTGTCGATGCGGCACTGACACGTGGCATCTCCATCCCCGATGTCCACGATTTCGCTGCTCCCACGGGAAAGGGAACGTCGGGAATGGTCGAAGGGCATCGTATCGCGCTCGGCAACGCGCGCTTCATGACAGAAATCGGAGCCGCGACTGAAATGGCGGATCACGAGGCCGATGCGCTTCGCGCCAAGGGTGCGACAACCATCTTCCTGGCCGTAGATGGCAAAGTGGCGGGCCTGTTCGCCATTGCCGATCCGATCAAGGCTAGCACGCCCGCCGCCCTGCAGGCACTCCGTAGCGCAGGCATCCGCGTTGTCATGATGACCGGTGACAACCGCACAACTGCCCATGCCGTGGCAGCCACCCTGGGCATCACCGAAATCGAGGCTGATGTCTTGCCCGATCGCAAGGCAGAGGTCGTCGACAGGCTTCGCGCCCAGGGAAAGATCGTGGCAATGGCAGGCGACGGGGTCAACGACGCGCCAGCACTGGCTTCGGCCGACGTTGGGATTGCCATGGGCACGGGAACCGACGTCGCGATGGAAAGCGCCGGCGTGACCCTGCTTAAGGGGGATCTCACGGTTATCCTGACTGCCATCACCCTCAGCCAGAAGACGATGGCAAACATTCGCCAGAACCTGTTCTTCGCGTTCATCTACAATGCACTGGGCGTGCCCGTGGCGGCGGGCGTGCTCTATCCCACATTCGGCATCACGCTGTCCCCGATCATTGCGGCGGCGGCAATGGCGCTGTCATCGGTCAGCGTGGTGAGCAATGCACTGCGATTGAATCGGGTAAACTTATGAATATCGCAGGGCATCAAATGCGAGTGGCGTATCGCGGCGGATAATTTATCAGTAATAAATATTGTATAATATTTTTAAAACTTTACTAGATCATAGCATTTAATTGAAAAAATCCTTCAGAGGGATTTTGACATCGGACAGCTTGTAGCGCGAGGCGGACAAGGCAAGATCGACCGAGAACACACCCGGGCGGGTTATCGAATAGCTGACGCTTGCGGTGCTCTGCGCCACGCGGTCAGCATCGTCGGGGCCAAAGGCGAATGCGGGGCGCGGCTTCTCGTCGGCGAACAGCAAGCTGCTCTCCCCCGGTGAAACTCGCTGCACGCCGCCGAACATGCGGTTGCCGCCTTTGCCGCGCAAGCTCAGTGTCAAGCGATGCGCCAGGCTTGCATCGCCCAGCACGCGCGCCACGCGCAGTTCGCCGGAATGTAGCAAGTCGCGGTTATTGGCATCGATCACCATCACCCGGTCCGGCGTGGTTCCATCAGGCCGGGTGGCGCGGAACAGGTCGGTGAAATTCAGCGCCACGTCACGCTCCGCCCGGAACAGGCCGGCTTCCAGCAGCCATTGGGAACCGGGCAACTTGAACACCGCACCTGCCACGGACTGGCTGTTATCGCGTTGCGACCAGCTCTGGCCGATCATCTCGCAACGTTTGATCTGCGGAGGCAGGTAATCGCCGCCGGGGAAGATCGCTGGTGGGGCCTCATCGGCATAGGTGCGGGTATAGCCCCAGAAGCCGGTCAGCGACGCCTCCCCGCCTGGTCGCCAGGTGGCCCCGGTGGAGACGATATAGGACCGAAAATCCCCGCCTTCGTGGCGGTTCTGGCGCCGGATCGTGCCGCCAGCATAGCCGGTCAAGTCCTCCGCCACGGCAAACCGCGCGTCGATGTTACCCACCAGTGATCCGAACTGCTCGCGCTCGAGGCTGAGGGTCACCAGCTCGCCGCTTTCGGCGGCAGTCAGGTCATAATCGACGATGCCGGTGGGGGCGGGGAATGGATAGCCCTGCGCGGTCAGCCCCACGCGCACCCGGCTGCCCAATACCAGCCTGTTGGGCGGTCGCTCTATCGGCGAGAAGAACAGGCCTTCAATGCGCGCGTTTCCGGCATCGACCGGAGAGAGCCCGCGCACTTCGTCAGTGCTGTAGATGCCGATCCGTTCATTGCCGACCGACTGGCCGAAGGCATCGCCTGCCGTGGCGACAACATTGTCCTCGACACCCTGCGCCGCGCGATCGACACGCGGCGATCCTGCTAGGTGCCGCGCATCAGTTCAGAAACAAGTTCCAGTGCTAAGCATATGCAGCGCGGTCATATGGTCAGCATCACCCCGCTGGAGAGATAGATCGTATCGCGAGGCCCGGGGGAGTTGGGTGCAGCGTCATAAAAGGGTCCCTTGCCCAGGAAGACCAGGTTGGTTTCCAGCCGCAGCACATCGGGCATCAGCCAATACCTTACGCGGCTATCGATCTGGTGTCCGGCGAAACGGCCCGAGAGGCCAGCGGTATCGCGCACGCCGCTAGTGGAAAAGGCATCGCGGCGATCTGCCAGCCACAGCGGCCGGTATGCGACGAATGCATCCCATGTGCGCCCGGGAGCGATTTCCGCCCGCACACCGAATGTGCTGATATTGGCGCGACC
>JAZKFK010000173.1:0-5017 GCA_040386475.1 Pseudomonadota bacterium
ACGGCCTGGGCGTGACCGAGCATTCGCAGGGTTCGTCCACCGTGATGGCCATTGCGAACCTTGCCATGTGCACCGGCAACATCGGCCGCCGCGGCGTGGGGGTGAACCCGCTGCGCGGCCAAAACAACGTGCAGGGCGCCTGCGACATGGGCAGCTTCCCGCACGAACTGTCGGGCTATCGCCACATCTCCAACGCCGATGCCCGCAAGCTGTTCGAGGACGATTGGGGCGTGACGCTGGACGCCGAACCCGGCCTGCGCATTCCCAACATGCTGGATGCGGCGCTGGATGGCAGCTTCCGCGCGATCTACATCCAGGGCGAGGACATCCTCCAGTCCGATCCGGACACGCATCACGTGGCCGCCGGCCTTGCCGCGATGGACTGCGTGATCGTGCACGACCTGTTCCTTAACGAGACCGCCAATTACGCGCACGTGTTCCTGCCCGGCTCCACCTTCCTGGAAAAGGACGGCACCTTCACCAATGCCGAACGGCGCATCCAGCCGGTGCAGAAGGTGATGGAACCGGCCAACGGCTATGAAGACTGGCAGGTTACCCAGCTGCTCGCCAATGCCATCGGCTGCGACTGGAACTATACCCACGCCAGCGAAATCCTGGCCGAGATCGCCCGCCTCACGCCCACCTTCACCGGTGTTTCGTGGCAGCGCCTGCTCAGCGGTGAGCCGCTGCAGTGGCCGGTGAACGAGAAGGCGCCGCAGGGCAGCCCGATCATGCACGTGGAAGGCTTCGTGCGGGGCAAGGGCAAGTTCGTGGTGACCGAATATATCCCCACCGACGAGCGCACCGGCCCGCGCTTCCCGCTGCTGCTGACCACCGGCCGCATCCTCAGCCAGTACAACGTGGGCGCGCAGACCCGGCGCACCGGCAACCAGATCTGGCACAACGAGGACGTGCTGGAGATGCACCCGACCGATGCCGAGAACCGCGGCATCAAGACCGGTGATTTCACTCGCCTGGCCAGCCGTTCGGGCGAGACGACCCTGCGCGTTCTGGTAACCGACAAGGTGGCACCGGGCGTGGTCTACACCACGTTCCACCACCCCAGCACGCAAGCCAACGTGGTCACCACCGACAATTCCGACTGGGCGACCAATTGCCCCGAATACAAGGTGACTGCGGTGCAGGTGACGCCCAGCAACGGCCCCAGCGAATGGCAGACCGAATATGCGGACCTGACCGCAATGGCCCGCCGCATTGAAGCCATGGAGCCTGCCGAGTAATGGACGTTTCCAAACTGGTCCGCATGGCCAACCAGATCGCGCTCAACTTCCAGGCCATCGGCCAGGACAATGCGGTTGCGGCTACTGCCGAGCACATCACCAAGTTCTGGGATCCGCGCATGAAGGCGGCGATCTTCGCTGACGATCGCAGCACACTGTCGCCCATCGCGGCAGCAGCGATCGAGCGCGTGGCCTCGGGTGCCAAGCCCACAGCGAACGTCCCCGCGCACGAATTCAACGTGGGTAACGAGGTGCACCATAGCGACGGTTGAACTGACGGTTCATCAGCGCGACGGGACCATCACGCCCGCCGACAGGGCTTTCGTGCCCGAAGTGCCGGTGGCGCTGGAATTCAATGGCCTCGCCTATGCGGTAATGATGGCGACGCCAGCCGATCTGGCGGATTTCGCACTGGGCTTTGCCTTGACCGAAGGGCTCGCGCAGTCTCCCGCCGACGTAGCCGACCTTGATGTAATCAAAGTTGAAAAAGGCTGGATTGTCCGCGCACAGCTGTCCGGCCTGGGCATCGACAAGCTGACCGAGCGCGTCCGCACCCGCGTGGCGGAATCAAGCTGCGGGCTGTGCGGGATCGAAAACCTGGAAGCAGTGGCCCGGCCCCTGCCCCCCGTCACCGCGCACCCGCCGATCGATCCGCAAGCAATCTTCTCCGCGCTGGGCCAGTTGCGCGATCATCAGCCGCTGACCCGCGCCACCGGCGCCGCACATGCCGCGGCTTACGCCGACAGCGGAGGCCGCATCGTGCTGGCCCGCGAGGACGTGGGCCGCCACAACGCGATGGACAAGTTGATCGGCGCGATGGCGGGCAAGCACCTGCCCATGGCGGGCGGCTTCATCCTGTCCACCGCCCGCTGTTCGTACGAGATCGTCGAGAAGGCCGTCCGCGCCGGGGCGACCACGCTGGTCACCGTGTCGCTGCCCACCAGCATGGCGGTGGAACGGGCGCACGCTGCCGGCATCAGCCTATGGTGCCTGGCGCGCGATGACAGCGTGTTGCAGGTCGCTCTCTGAACCGCAGAACCGCCATTTAGGCTGTATTAACCTCAATCTCCGACACTTCCCCGATTGTAAGGCCGAGAGCCGCTTGGGGAGTGCTTGCCATGACTACCGAAAACGGGGCCTCGCAGTGCCCGGACCGTCGCCACGGCGACCGCGGCCAACAACCGACCGCGACCTTGCCCTTTTCCGATCGCTGCGCCGACAATCGCCGGTCGGGCGCGGATCGCCGCTCAAATGATCGCGACTGAGCTTCTCGCGCCGGCCCAATACCTACCCAGCACCAAATCCAGTTCGGGCGGATCGAATGGATCGAGGCCCGATCCGGGAAACAGGCACGTCTCGCCAAACAGCATCCGGCCGCCCACCTCGTAGAAATCCACCCGCAGGAAATCGCGCGTCCCGGCAAGGGCCTCGGCTGCGCTGAGCATCTGCGCCAGCGTGGTGGGCGCGGCTGGCAGCGGTCCGGTGGCGCGAGAGAGCAATGTCCAGTTGCGATCAAACTGTATCCAGCGATGCGCGCGCCCACGGTCGAGATGCACTTGCACGCAAGCCGCCCGCCCACCGAACACATAGACCTTGTAGTCGCGCGGCAGATCGCCATCGGGACTGACGAAGGGCTCGACGATCAAAGCCCTGGCGGCAGCGCCATAATGCCACTCGTCCAGCCAGCCGCCATAAGTAGTCGCCATCCAGCCCGGAGCCACTGCCCGCGCTGCCTGCCAATCGCCCATCGTGCGGACCACGCGGTACTGGTTGCAGCCGTGGTTGGCTTTTACCACCAAAGGCAGCGGCACGGGCGGCAGAGCGGGCAGTTCGGTTCCGCGCCATAGCGTGGGAATGATCGCATCTGGGCCCAGCAGGCTGGCGGCAAGCGCCTTGGCGTGGCTCTTGTCGGTCAGTCGCGCCAGACCGAGGTCGCGGTCGGTCAGCTTGCGCCACTGGACCCATTCGGTGAACGCCTGCGGGTTATCAAGCCGCGGCCACCGCCCATGCCGCCACCAATAGGTCAGCGCGACGCGGGCACGAGCAAGTATTGCGGTAGCGGGAAGGGGTGAGGCGTGGGCCTCGCCACCAGGGTGCAGGGCAAGTTCCATCGCGCCGTAACGCGCTTGCCGGTCCCCTGTTCCGGTGAGGTCAGCCGCGGCGCTCGAACCGCTCCAGCACCTTGCCTGCCCAAGGGAGGATTTCCTTGCGGGCGATCTTCCACTTTTCGCCTTCCTTTGCCACCACGTCGCGCACGTGGCCACACCAGGTCACCTGCGGCGGTTGACCGAGGTGGAACACGGTGGACATGGCATAGGACAGTACCTCCCACGTACCATCTCCTGGATCGTTGAAAATGAGGTTGGAGAAGCGGTGCTGGTGGCCGGGAAAATCCGGACGGTCGTGGAACTTGAGCACCAGGGTGCGGATTTCGTCGCGCCCCTTGCAGATCTCTATCCCGCGCGCCTCGCTTTCCTCCACCGCCTCGCCATCGACCGTATAGCAATCCAGGTAGCCTTCGGTGTCGCCCACATCCAGCGCGCGGTAATAGCGGGCGAACAGATCCATGATGGCCAGTTCGTCGGCGGGATCAGGCCGAAGCGCGGGAATAGTCATGCGGGTTCTCCTGTCATTAATTGTCGGCGGGCGAGGATGCGCGGCGCGGTTTCACGTAAAGCCAGCGCGGCAAACCCGCCTAGTATGGCCAGCACCACCAGCAGCCAGCAGACTGCCTGCAATCCATAGATGTCGGCCAGCTTGCCCGCCAGGCTGGGGGCGATCACCCCGCCCAGCACTTCGCCCAGGCCCATCGTCAGCCCCATCGCCGTAGCCGCCTGCGCCGGGCTGACGCTTTCAAACGGCACCGTGGCCATGAACATCGGGAACGTGCCGTTGAACATCCAGCCGATGAAGAAGATCACCGCCAGCACCCACGCCGATCCGTCGAACCACAGCGCGCCCAGCGGCAGGATCACCCCGCCAAAGGTGAACAGCGCCATCACCGGGCGACGGCCGTAGATATCCGCCAGCCACGGGATGATGAAGCTGCACACCGCCGATGCCACGCCCAGCGCCGCCATCAGCCAGGCGGCCGTCGTGTCCTCGATCCCGCGCAGCTGCACCAGTACCAGCGGCAGGAAGGCCCAGGTGACCACCAAGTAAGCGACCAGCACCACTGCCATGAAGCTGCACACCAGCACATTGCGTTCCCTCAGCAGTTCCATCACCGGCGCACGATCACCGCGCTGGCGCGGCGGCGGGGCGGGTAGTTGCCGCTCAATCACGAACAGCCACACCAGCAGCGCCGAGATCAGCCCCGGCACTGCCGCCACGAAGAACGCGTCGCGCCAGCCCCAGGCCAGCGCGATCGGTACCAGCACCAGCGGCGCCACGCTGGAGCCGAGCAGGCTGGAGCCCAGGTTCTGCGTCACCCCCATGGCCAGCGCGCGATGCTGCGGATCTACCTCGGTGGCCACCATCGCATGGCTCAGCGGCATCACCCCGCCTTCGGACAGGCCCATCACCAGCCGCGCGGCCAGCAGCATCAGGAAACCGGTCGCCAGCCCGGAACTGACCGAACACAGGGCAAACAGCACGGTGGAGATGACGATGATGATCTTGCGCTTGCGCAGCTTGTCGGACAGCCAGCCGACGAAGATCGCCGCCACCGCCCAGGTCAGCGACAGCGCCGAACCGAGCATGCCCACCTGCGTGTAACTCAGCCCCAGATCGGGCTGGATATACGGCATCAGGAAGTTGAGCGCGTTGCGATCGAA
>JAZKFK010000174.1:0-6419 GCA_040386475.1 Pseudomonadota bacterium
GTTTCCGCCGCCAGCATAAGCCCGATCTGGCGCCCGCCGGTCAGCTCGACATAGACTTGCGCCAGCAGTTCGGCATCCAGCAGCGCGCCGTGCTTCACCCGGTGACTACGATCAATGCCATAGCGGGTACAAAGAGCATCGAGCGAATGCTTGGCGCCCGGATGGCGGCGGCGGGCCAGCGTCAGCGTATCGACCATGCGATCAAGGCTCACCGGTTCGCAGCCACAGGCACCCAGCTCGGCGTTGAGGAAGCCGAAATCGAACTGCGCATTGTGCGCCACCAGCGGATCATCGCCGATGAAGGCGAGCAGGTCTGCCGCACGATCAACGAACAGCGGCTTGTCGGAGAGGAAGCTGGCGGACAGGCCGTGGACCCGCTCAGCCTCCATCGGCATGTCGCGTTGCGGGTTAAAATAGGCATGGAAGCTGTTGCCGGTGACCACGCGATTGACCATTTCGATGCAGCCGATTTCCACCAGCCGGTCACCCGAAAGGGGATCAAGCCCGGTGGTTTCGGTGTCGAAGATGATCTCGCGCATCAGTCGTCTATCAACTCGTCGGCGGCCGGACGCAACGGGCCGCGCAGCTTGTCCACCAGGTCTTCGACAACTTCACGCGTGGCTTCGAGACTGCCGCTCGTGTCGATCACGTAATCGGCACGCGCACGCTTGTCGGCATCGGGCAACTGGGTGGCCAGGATAGCCTCGAACATCGCTTCGGTCATACCGTCGCGCGAGAGTACGCGGGCACGCTGGATCTCTGACGGGGCCGAGACGACGACAACTTTGTCGACCTCGCTTTCGAGGCCTTTCTCGAACAACAGTGGCACGTCATGGATCACCAACGGCTTATCGGCCTGCGCGAGGGCGAAGGCCTGCCTGTGCCTCGCTACTGTCGGATGGACGATCGCTTCCAAGCGTGCGAGCGCTGCGGGGTCAGCAAAAACCTTGTCGCGCAATGCCTTGCGATCAACGCCGGCAGGTCCAGTGGTGCCGGGAAAGGCCGCCTCGATAGCCGGCAGCAGTTCGCCGCCCGGACCCTGCATCGCGCGCACATCGGCGTCGGCATCGAACACCGGCACACCCAATTCGCGAAACATCCGCGCCACGGTGCTCTTGCCCATGCCGATCGAGCCGGTGAGACCCAGGACAAGCGGGCGCTTCATGCCGTCAACAGCGCGCGCAATTCGGCATCGCCATCGTCGCGGGGAGGAGCTGCCCCGAAGAACTTCTCGAACGCCACCGCCGCCTGCCCGATCAACATGGACAAGCCATCGATGGTGCGAAAACCGCGCGCCCGCGCTTCGATCAGCAAGGGCGTGTCCAGCGGCGCGGTGACAATATCGTAGAACACCGATCCGGGCGGCGTATGGCTGAAGTCGTACGCCAGCGGTGGTTGCCCCACCATGCCCAGCGGGCTGGCATTGACTACCAGATCGAAGCACTGCTCCCGGTCATCGAAGGCAAAATCGGTCGGATCGGCGAAGTGAGCCAGGTCGACCGCGTGATGCTCGCCATCGGGGTCGATGTCATCGAGCAAGGCCTGGGCCTTGGCAGGATCGCGCCCCGCCAGCACCACGACAACGTTATGCTCGGCCAAGGCCGCAACGATGGCCCGCGCCGCGCCGCCGGTGCCCAGCACGCGCGCCATGCGGAACAGGTGCGTTTGCGCCAGCCAAGGCTGCAGCGGCTCAAGAAAACCCGCCATATCGGTATTGGTGCCGATCAGCCGCGCGCCGGTGTCAGAGCGATAACGCCGGGTAATGGTATTGACCGCGCCGACCATTTCGGCGCCGATCTCCAGCCGGTCGAGGTGTGTAATAACCGCCTGCTTGTGCGGCATGGTGACATTGCACCCACGCCAGTCGTCATCTTCGCGCCGCGTGGCGAGGTAATCCGCCAGCCCATCCGTCGTGACGTGGCAGGCACGATACTCGGCGTCGAGACCCAGCTTGTTCAGCCAATAGGTATGGATCGCCGGCGATTTTGACTGGGCGATAGGATCGCCAATAACCTCGGCATAAGCGCGCGTCATGCCGTCACCGCCGCAAACTTGCGCAGCGCGCCCAGCACGGGCAGCAAAGGCATCCCCAGAATGGTGAAATGATCGCCCTCAATCCGGTCAAACAAGTGCACCCCCGGCCCCTCGATGCGAAACACGCCCACACAATGGCCGACCGCGGGCCATTCGGCGGCGAGGTAATCGGCGATGAAGCTTTCGGAAAGCTCACGCACATGCAGTCGGGCGATTGCGGCATGGTCCCACAGCACCGCGCCGCCATTCACCAGCGCGACGGCCGAGTGCAACTCCATCACTTGCCCGGAGAAGAACCGCAGGTGCTGCGTCGCTTCCTCCACCGAGCCCGGCTTGTCGAACCGGCGACCATTGACCACCACCAGCGAATCGCTGCCCAAGACAAGTTCAGGCACTAGTGCTGAAGCCGCCACAGCCAGCGCCTTTGCTCGCGCCAACGCCAGCGCCACATCGGCTGGCGAAGCATTACCCAGCGCTGCCTCCACCGCGCGCTCGTCCACGGCAGCGGGCCGCGCCTCGAAAGCCACGCCGGCAGCCGTCAGCATCGCTTGCCGTGAGGCGCTTTTTGAGGCGAGCACCAGCGTCATATCGGCTTGATCCCCACCGGATCGCCATCGCCGCGCGCCTCGCGCTCCTGGTATAGCTTGATCACCGCCGCGGCAGTTTCCTCGATCGAGCGGCGCGTCACGTCGATCACCGGCCAGCCGTTGTCAGCAAACAGGCGGCGGGCAAAGGCCACTTCCTTCTCCACCCGCTCCTCGTCGACATAGGCTGTCTCGGTCCGCTCGTTCAGCGACAACAGCCGGTTGCGGCGGATCTCGATCAGCCGCTTGGGCGCGGTGGTCAGGCCCACCACAAGGGGGTTCTTCAGTTCGAACAGGAACGGCGGCGGCGGGCTTTCCACCACCAGCGGAATGTTCGCCACCTTGAAGCCGCGATTGGCGAGGTAGATCGAAGTCGGCGTTTTCGACGTGCGCGACACGCCCGCCAGCACGATCTGCGCACTCTCCCAGTTGTCCCACCCGATCCCGTCATCGTGCGCGATGGTGAACTGGATCGCATCGACCCGGTCGAAATAGGCCTTGTCGAGCACGTGGCGCGCGCCAGGGCGGGCGTGCGCGGCCTGGCCCAGATGATCTTCCAGCGCGTGCGTCACCGCATCCAGCGCGGCAACATGCGGCAGGCCCAGCTGGCCGCAGCGTTCTTCCAGCCGGGCGCGGGTTTCCGGGTTGGCGAGGGTGAACAGCACCAGGCCGGGATGGGCCTTGAACTCCTCCATGATCCGGTCAAGGTGCTGGCGACTGCGGACCATTGGCCAGAAATGGCGCGTCACATCAGGCCCGTCGAACTGCGCGATCGCCGCCTTGGCGATCATTTCGAGCGTTTCGCCGGTGGAATCCGACAGCAGGTGGAGGTTCAAGCGGGGCATGTGGACAAGTGCCAGCATAAACCACGGGAGGGGGCAGGGGACAAGCGCGGCATGGGATTCTGCCCCCACTGACAGGCGATTCGCCCCTGCGCTTGTGGACAGGTCGGGCGGGTTTTAGACAGCTTGTGGATAGCGGGGAGAGATTCAGGTTGACCACGCAAAGGCGCAGAGTCGGGGCCCTTTGGCCCCCTGTTCAGCGCGGGAGAAATCGGGCAAGGGCGCGCTATCCCCGAAATCCACAGGGCCAACAGACTCTTACATCCTTATAAGAATCTCTTTATTTTATTGTTTGGACTCCCCGATGCCCGGAATTCTCCTTGATACCCTGCGCGGCCAAGTCACTGAAAAACGGCCAGTTTGGCTGATGCGGCAAGCAGGGCGCTACCTGCCCGAATACCGTGCCTTGCGGGCCGACAAGGGTGGGTTCCTCAACCTGGTGTATGATAGCGAGGCTGCGGCCGAGATCACCCTGCAGCCAATCCGCCGGTTCGGGTTCGACGGCGCGATCCTGTTTTCCGATATCCTGATCGTGCCGCATGCATTGGGGCAGGACCTGCAATTCCTGGCCGGCGAGGGGCCGCACTTGTCACCTCGGCTGGTCGATGCCGCCTTGTCCTCGCTGACCCCCGCGCCGCATCATTTCCAGCCGGTGTGGGATACCGTGCGCCGCACCAGGGCGGCCCTGTCGCCCGATGTGACCATGCTGGGCTTCATCGGCAGCCCGTGGACCGTGGCGACCTACATGGTGGCGGGTGAGGGGTCGAAGGACCACCACCTGGCCCGTGCGATGGCCTATGGCGATCCGCAGGCATTCGGCGAGATCATCGAGGCGATCATCGCCAGCTCGATCACTTACCTCAGTGGCCAGATCGACGCGGGTGCGGAAGCCGTGCAATTGTTCGATTCGTGGGCCGGCAGCCTGTCGCCTGCACAATTCGAGCGTTGGGTGGTGGGCCCGACCGCGCGGATCGTCAGCGCCATTCGCGCGAAGCATCCGGATGTGTCGATCATCGGCTTTCCCAAGGGCGCGGGGGCCAAGCTGCCTGCTTATGCGGCTGAAACCGGCGTTGATGCCGTGGGCGTGGACGAGACGCAGGATGGCCGCTGGGTCCATGCGCACTTGCCGCCGGAGATGCCAGTGCAGGGCAATCTCGACCCACTGGTGCTGATCAGCGGCGGCGCGCAGATGGAAGCAGCGGCGCGGGACGTGATCGATGCCTTCCGCGGCCGTCCACACGTGTTCAATCTGGGCCACGGGATCGACAAGTCCACACCGATCGCGCATGTCGAACGGCTGCTGGAAATTGTCCGTGGTACAGCCTAAATTGGCCTCATGTTGGATGTCCTCGCGATGATTTACCTCTGGCTCAAGGCGGGCCACATCATCTTCGTGATTTTCTGGATGGCGGGGTTGTTCATGCTGCCGCGGTACTTCGTCTATCACCAGGAAGCCGCGCCCGGTTCAACCGAGGAAGCCGTATGGCTGGATCGCGAACGCAAGCTGCTCAAGATCATCCTCAACCCCTCGATCGTGGTGGTCTGGGTGCTGGGATTGGCCCTGGTGGAAACGCTCAACGTGTGGGACGCGGCCTGGTTGTGGGCCAAGCTGGCGGTAGTGCTGGGCCTGTCAGGCTATCACGGGTTCCTGTCGGCCTATCACGCCAGGCTGGCCCGGGGCGAACGTCCACTGACCGGCAAGCAGTTACGGCTGCTGAACGAGGTGCCAGGCGTGGCTGCGGCGCTGATCGTGATCCTGGTGGTTCTGCGCCCCTTCTGACGCTCGCTTAACCGCAAAGCGAATTGACGGGTGCGGCCGAAAGGCATATTCCGCGCCATCTTTTCGGCATTGGTGACCCCAAGGGGTGACCGGGTCTGCTTTCTCCAAGCCCCATGACCCACGCCAAACCTGCCGGCCTTCCGACTGACTGGAATACGATTATGCATTTGAAAGAACTCAAGAAGCGCACGCCGGCCGAGCTGGTCGCCATGGCCGAGGAATACGAGGTCGAAGGCGCCAGCACCATGCGCCGGCAGGACCTGATGTTTGCCATCCTCAAGGAAGTGGCTGAAGACGGTGAGGAAATCCTCGGCATCGGCACAATCGAAGTGTTGCAGGATGGCTTCGGCTTCCTCCGCTCGCCCGAAGCGAATTACCTAGCCGGCCCGGACGATATCTACGTTTCTCCCAACCAGGTCCGCAAGTATGGCCTGCGCACCGGCGATACGGTGGAAGGCGAGATCCGCGCGCCCAAGGATGGCGAACGCTATTTTGCCCTGACCAAGCTGCTCAAGGTCAACTTCGACGATCCCGAGGCCGTGCGCCACCGCACCAACTTTGATAACCTGACGCCGCTGTACCCGGACGAGCGGCTGATTCTCGACACCGTCGATCCCACGGTGAAGGACAAGTCCGCCCGTGTGATCGATCTGATCAGCCCGCAGGGCAAGGGCCAGCGCGCGCTGATCGTCGCCCCGCCGCGCACCGGTAAAACGGTGTTGCTGCAGAACATGGCCAAGGCCATCACCGACAACCATCCCGAGGTGTTCCTGATCGTCCTGCTGGTCGACGAACGCCCCGAAGAAGTGACCGACATGCAGCGTAGCGTGAAGGGCGAGGTCATTTCCTCCACCTTCGACGAGCCTGCCAGCCGCCACGTGCAAGTGGCTGAAATGGTCATCGAAAAAGCCAAGCGCCTGGTGGAACACAAGCGCGATGTGGTGATCCTGCTGGACTCGATCACCCGCCTGGGCCGCGCCTACAACACCGTGGTCCCCTCATCGGGCAAGGTGCTGACCGGTGGTGTGGACGCCAACGCCCTGCAGCGCCCCAAGCGTTTCTTCGGTGCTGCCCGCAACATCGAGGAGGGCGGCTCGCTGTCCATCATCGCCACTGCGCTGATTGATACCGGCAGCCGCATGGACGAAGTGATTTTCGAAGAGTTCAAGGGCACCGGCA
>JAZKFK010000175.1:0-1451 GCA_040386475.1 Pseudomonadota bacterium
GTGGCGGCTTTCAGGTACAGCGGGCTGAACTGCGGCTTCTCGGTCTTGGCCATGCGCTCGGCCGCGTTCTTGGCCAGCACGTTGGTGGTGCCGGTGACGAAAGCGGCAAAGGTCTGCGTGGGGTCAAGCCCGACGCTGGAGGTGAAGCCATCATCGCCGATCGATTCCATCGCCAGCGTGGCATCGTTGGCGGCGCGGTGGCCAAAGCCGTCCTCGCCGCGCAGGTCGATATCGGCCAGCTTGCGGCGGCCCGGGTGGACCTTGATCGAGACCTGGCGCACTTCGCTGCGGGCGATCTTCCACGCCAGCGACAGCCGGTCATGGAAACGGTCGTTCACCCAGTTGGCGGAAAACTCGGTCGGCAGGAACAGTTCCAGCGTGCCGGTTTCAAGGTGGAAGTTGCCCAGCTGGATCGGGCGAATCCACTGGGTGTACAGCTGGTTGCCCAGGTCCTTGCGCAGGCCCTGGCTGATATCGGCCCAATCCGCCTGAAGGGCGAGGGCTTCCTGGTCTTCCATCTTGTCTGCTGCCTCATCGCGTTTGTCCGCGCCGTTGCGGCCGGATTGCGGTCCCACTCTGATCATGCCTTGTTTGTCCCCGTCCCCGTCCGTGTCTGGCTGGCCCCCCATGCCCGGGCCGTCGATCACTTGTGTGACCATGCGACACGAAACAGGTTCCCCCACCGCAGAAACGCGATAACGCGTGCCTGCAGAGCCTGATGCCGAATGGTTCCAGTGTTGCTTGCCTGGGCTGGATCAGCCCCGCTTGCGAAGCCTGTTTAGACAGATCGCTGCGAGCGGGGGAAGGGGGCTGCCACAAAAATATAATAATAATGGCAGTTGACAGCCCGCAACCCCGCAGCCTTGCGTTCAACCATTTGAAATCATGAAGAATTCATCATGACAAACGTGCGAATCGTGGATTTCCCTATACTTTTCGCACTGCATCATCTGAGTCGCTCACAGATGTGAAAAAGGCCGCCGGTTTCCCGGGCGGCCCTTGTCATTTCTTGTTCCGATTGTGTTCCCGAAAGCGGCCCGCGAAGGCCGAATCGGGAAGGCGAATCAGGCCTGGAGAGCAGCGACTCGCTTGGTCAGCCGGCTCAGCTTGCGCGAGGCGGTGTTCTTGTGCAGCACGCCGCGTGCCACGCCGCGCTGCAGTTCGGGCTGGGCAGCCTTCAGGGCATCGGCAGCAGCGGTCTTGTCGCCATCGGCGCAGGCCAGTTCCACCTTCTTTACGAAGGTGCGGATGCGGCTCATGCGGGCGCCGTTGATTTCGGCGCGCTTCTCGTTGCGACGGATGCGCTTCTTGGCTTGCGGCGTATTGGCCATGTTCGTCCTTAAGTCTCGGGCCCACAAGGGCGTCCGGATTGTCTGTCAGTCACAAATACTGGAACGGCAGTTACCCGCCGGAAAGCGCGCGCCTTAGCGAGGGTCCCGCGAATCGTCAAC
>JAZKFK010000175.1:1551-4747 GCA_040386475.1 Pseudomonadota bacterium
CAGTACCACGTGCTGCGCCCGCCTTGTACCACGCGCGTGATAACGCCGCCATCGCCGCGCTGGCAGCCCTGCCCCTCGCGTCCGTAAACGGTGAAGCGGGTGGCGAAGTAGCCCAGTTCTCCGTCGGGCTGGACATAGTCGCGCAAGGTCGATCCGCCGTCGGAAATCGATTGTTCCAGCACGGCGCGGATCGCCGGGACCAGCCGGTTAAGCGCCGCCAGTGACACGCGCCCCGCCGCCTTGCGCGGATCGATGCCCGCCATGTGCAGCGCCTCGCACACATAGATATTGCCCAGGCCGGCCACGATCCGCTGGTCGAGCAACAGCAGCTTGATCGCCTGTTTGCGCCCCGCGAAGGCAGCTTTCAGGTGCGCCGCCGTCAAGCCATCGCCCAACGGCTCAGGCCCCATCACCGCAAAGGCCGGCCAGTTATCCAGCAGCGGCGTATCCACCAGATCGACAAAGCCGAAGCGGCGCGGGTCGTTCAGGTGGAAGCGGTGGTGCGCGGTTTCCAGCACCAGGTGATCGTGCTTGTCGGGCGCGGCGGGGTTGATCCGCCAGCTGCCGCTCATGCCCAGGTGGAAGATCAGCGTCGCATCGCGATCAAGGTGGATCAGGCCATACTTGGCGCGGCGGCCCAGACCGGTCACGCGCGCCCCGGTCAGCGACTGGACCAGCCCCGGCGGGAAGGCAAAGCGCATGTCCGGCCGGTTTTGCCGCACGGCCACCAGCCGCTCGCCATCAAGGAAGCGGGCCAGCCCGCGCACGGTGGTTTCGACTTCGGGCAGCTCGGGCATGGCTGGGGAGGTAAGCGGCGGATGGCGCCCTGTCCATGCGGGTCTTGTCCCCGCATCGCTGGCAGCTTACCTCCCGCGCACAGCCACTTCCCGGAGGATCACCCCCATGTCGCCTTACCAGTCCAGCATTCCGCCCCTCATCGCCATGCTCACCACGATCAAGGCGCTGCTCGACAAGGCGGCGGCGCAAGGTGACGAGGCGGTGCTGATTGAAGCGCGGCTGGCGCCCGACATGTATCCGTTGCGCCAGCAGGTGCAGCTGGTCTCCGACAGTGCCAAGGGCTGCGGGGCGCGCCTGTCTGGCGTGGAGCCGCCCGCGATGCCCGATACCGAAGCCAGCTTTGCCGAGCTTAAGGAACGCTGCGACAAGACCATCGCTTTCCTTGAGGGCCTCGACCCCGCCGCGATCGACGCCGGGATGGGCCGCGAGATCGAGATCAAGTTCCGCAGCGGCGGCGGCATGCGCTTCGACGGCGCGACGTACCTCAGCGGCTTCGTGCTGCCCAACGTCTACTTCCACACCACCATGGTCTATGCGATCCTGCGCAACGCCGGGATCGATCTGGGCAAGATGGATTTTCTTGGCCACCTGACGGCTTACACCTTCGCCCCGCCCGTTGCGGCCGACTGAGCGGCTTTCACTGGCACACCGCTGCGCCCTTCGCTAAGGCGCAGGCCATGAACGATACGGTTTCCTTCGGCTACGAAGAGGTCACTCCATCCCAGAAGACGCAGCGCGTGGGCGCGGTGTTTTCCAACGTCGCGGCCAAGTATGACGTGATGAACGATGCCATGTCCGGCGGCATGCACCGCTTGTGGAAGGACCGCTTCGTGCGGCGGGTGAAACCGCAGCCGGGCGAGGCGATCCTCGACATGGCTGGCGGCACGGGTGACATCGCCTTCCGCATGGAAGCCAGGGGGGCCAGTGTCACCGTGTCAGACATCAATCAGGACATGCTGGACGTGGGCATCGAGCGGGCGATGGAACGCGGCATCGATACGCTGGTCTGGTCACGTCAGAATGCCGAGGGCCTGACTTTCGAGGACCGCATTTTCGATGCCTACACCATCGCCTTCGGCATCAGGAACGTAACCCATATCGACAAGGCCCTGGCCGAAGCGCACCGCGTGCTGAAGTTCGGCGGGCGGTTCTATTGCCTGGAATTCTCCACCATGACCTGGCCCGGCGCGAAGGAGGCGTATGACCTCTATTCGCACAAGCTGGTGCCGCAGATCGGCAAGCTGATCGCGGGCGATGCCGAAAGCTATCGCTACCTTGTCGAATCGATCCGCCGCTTCCCGCCGATGGGCGAGTTTGAGGCGATGATCCGCGCCGCCGGGTTTACCAACACGCGGGTGGAGCCGATCATGGGCGGGCTGGTGGCGATCCACTCGGGGTGGAAGGTCTGATTTGACGCGTCCCTCAACGCATATCCTGCGGCTGCTCGGCTGGGGCCGCACGCTGGCGAAACATGGCGCGCTGCGCGGGATCGAGCGCGATCCCAACACGCCTGCGCCAGTGCGCCGGCTGGTGCGGCTGGCGCGCTTCGGCACTACCCAGCCGCGCGTGCCCGATTATGCCACGGCCTTCCAGCAGATCGGCCCCGCGGCCATCAAGCTGGGCCAGACGCTGGCCACCCGGCCCGATCTGGTGGGCGAGGAAGCCGCGCGCAACCTGCTGACCTTGCAGGACAACCTGCCGCCCGTGCCGTTTGCGGAGATCCGCGCCGCTATCGAAGCCAGCTTCGAGGCGCCGCTGGATGCGCTGTTCCTGTCGGTCGATCCGGAGCCGGTGGGCGCGGCCTCCATCGCGCAGGTCCACCAGGCGGTAACCACCGATGGCCGCCGCGTGGCGATCAAGGTGCTGCGCCCCGGCATCCGCGAGAAATTCGCCAGCGACATCGTGACTTATGAATGGGCCGCCGCGCACCTGGAGGCGATGGGCGGCGAGGCCAGCCGCCTGCGCCCGCGCCTGACCATCGCCAACTTCAAGCGCTGGACCAACCGCGAGCTGGACTTGCGGCGCGAGGCGGCTTCTGCCTCCGAACTGGCCGAAACGATGCGCGCGGTGCCGCGTTATCGCATTCCGGAAATTGACTGGGACCGCACCAATGGCCGGGTGCTGACCATCGAATGGGTCGATGGCATCAAGATCAGCAATACCGATGCGCTGAAGGCGGCCGGGCATGACTTGCCCGATCTGGCGCGGCGGCTGGTGCTGGCGTTCCTGAACCAGGCGATCAGCGCCGGGTTCTTCCATGCCGACATGCATCAGGGCAACCTGTTCGTGGATGCCGACGGCACCATCGTGGCGATTGATTTTGGCATCATGGGCCGGATCGACCGGCGCGCGCGGCAATGGCTGGCGGAAATCCTCTATGGCCTGACCACGGGCAATT
>JAZKFK010000176.1:0-6395 GCA_040386475.1 Pseudomonadota bacterium
GCTTCCAGCGCCTGGCTGAAGGCGAGCTGGTCATAGGATTGCGCCATGTCGGTGCGGATGGCCTTGTCGACCAGTGCGAACAGCGCCTCGTCTTCCGGCGTATGGCCGTAGATGCCGGGCAGGTGGCCGTCGCAGTTCTTGAACACCTGGCTCAACGTGCGTTGCGCGAGATTGCCGAAGCTGTTGGCCAGTTCGGAATTTGATCGGTTTACAATTGCTTCTGCAGAATAGCTACCATCTTGCCCGAAGCTGAATTCGCGCAACAGGAAATAGCGCAGGTTGTCCACTCCATATGCATCTGCAAGCGCAGCCGGGTCGGTGACATTGCCAAGTGACTTTGATTCCTTCTGCCCGCGATTGAGCAGGAAACCGTGGCCGAACACCTTTTTGGGCAGTGCAATCCCCGCGCTCATCAGGAAGGCGGGCCAGTAGACCGCGTGGAAGCGGACAATGTCCTTGCCAATCAGGTGCAAGTCGGCCGGCCAGAACTTCGCCATGTCGCCATCCATATCAGGATAACCAAGCCCGGTGAGGTAATTTGTCAGCGCATCGACCCAGACGTACATCACGTGGTCTTCGGCGCCTGGCACCTTAACCCCCCAATCGAAACTGGTGCGGCTGACCGATAGATCGCGCAGGCCGCCTTCGACAAAGCGCAGCACTTCGTTGCGGCGTGCCTCTGGCTGGATGAAATCGGGGTTGTCGCGATAGAGCGCGAGCAGCGGCTCCTGGTATTTGGACAAGCGGAAGAACCAGCTCTCCTCCACGGTCCATTCCACCGGCGTGCCCTGCGGAGAAAGCTTTTCGCCCCCTTCCCCGCCCGTCAGCTCGTCTTCGGCGTAATATGCTTCGTCACGGATCGAGTACCAACCTTCGTAGCGATCTATGTACAGGTCGCCGCTGGCTTCCATTGCCTTCCACAGCGCCTGACTGGCGGCATGATGTTCGACCTCGGTGGTCCGGATGAAACGATCATAGCTGATATCAAGCTTATCGAACAGCTGACGGAAATAACCGGACATTTCGTCCGCAAGTGCGCGTGGGGTGATACCCAGGTCGCGGGCCTTTTGCGCCATCTTCAGGCCGTGTTCGTCAGTCCCGGTCTGGAAGCGAACCTCGCGCCCCTGTAGGCGCTGCCAGCGGGCGATCACATCGGCGGCGATGGTTTCATAGGCGTGGCCGATGTGCGGCTTGCCGTTGGGATAATGAATCGCGGTGGTCAGGTAGAAGGTGTCAGCCATGGGCATGAGCCCTAGTGGGGGCAAGATGTGCCAGCAAGGTGCCTATTTCCATCACCAGCAGGCCGGGATCGAAATTGTAGATCGGGAACTGGGTGGCCAGCAGCGCCAGATCGGTATTGGTGTCGACCAGCATGGGTACTTGCGCCATTGGCGTATCGGCCATGCGCGAGGCAACCACGGTGCGGGCCAGCTCGATCACCGCCGCCTGCCGTTCACGAGATGGTCGCGCGCCAATGGCATCGGCCAGCTTGCCGCGCAGCTTGAAATCGGCATCACCGGTGGCGGCGATCGCTCCCATCAGCGTGTGGAGCGGAGCAAGGTCGAGATCGACGAATTCCAGCGCCACGCCGGGTGACCCCGCTGCCGCAGCAATGGCGGCAGCGCGTTGCGCACCATCGGCTTGCGGAGCCTCGCGGGCCAGCGCCGTGGCCATTTCGTCCGGCCCCAGCGCGCGGAAAGGCAGCACCCGGCAGCGCGAGCGGATCGTCGGCAACAGACGCCCCGGTCGGTGCGCAACCAGCAGGAAGAACGTTCCTTGCGGCGGCTCCTCCAGGCTTTTCAGCAGGGCGTTGCTGGCACCCTTCTCCAGATCGTCCACCGGATCGATGATGATCACGCGGCGGCTGCCCAGCGTGGGCCGGGTGTTGAGCCGCTGCTGCATCTGCCGGATCTGGTCGATGGCAATGTTGCGCTTCAGCTGGAAGGGCTTGCCCTCGTCGCGCTTCTTCTCCTCCTCCTTGCTGGACGGCAGATGGCTGAGCACGATGATGTCCGGATGATGTTCCACCGGCTGCGGCACTCCCGGTTCGGCCACCAGTTCGCGCGCGGCGGCCAGCGCGAAGCCCGCCTTGCCCACGCCGCGCTTGCCGGACAAGATCCATGCGTGATGCATACGAGGGCCGGCCATTGCAGCACGCCATTGCGCCCAAGGCTCCTCATGGGCGAGCAGGGTCATGTGACCGATCCCAGCCGTTGGGAAATGGCGTGCATGATCGCACCGTGCACGTCTTCTGCGTTGCCGTTGCCGTCAATCGCCACCACTCGGGCTGGTTCGGCTGCGGCGATGGCGGCAAAGCGCCGCGCCACCGCTGCGTGATATTCTGCATCGCGCCCGCCGATCCGGTCGCTGCCTGCCACATCGCGGACCGAAAGGCGCTGGGCCACGATCGCCGGATCAACTGTGATCAACAACGTCAGATGCGGCATGAACCCCTCGCTGCCCAAGCGGTGGATCGCCATGATCTCGTCATCTGCCAACCGCCCCTCGCCGCCCTGATAGGCGCGTGTGGAATCGATGTAGCGATCGCACACCACCCATGCGCCGCGAACCAGCGCGGGACGGATCAGCGCCTCAACATGGTTGGCACGCGCGGCGGCGAAAAGCAGGGCTTCGGACCGCAGGGACCAGGCCGTGCCTTGCGGATCGAGCAGCAAGTGGCGGATCGCTTCGGCCCCGGGAGTACCACCGGGTTCGCGCGTGACCACGACTTCCCGCCCCAGCCCGCGCAAGGCTTCGGCCAGCAGCAGGGCTTGCGTGCTTTTGCCCGCCCCTTCCCCGCCTTCCAGCGTGATGAACTTGCCCGCGCTCACGTAAACAGCCCCGCCACGCCATTATACAATCGCTGGAAGGCATTGGCTTCGGTAACTGTCGAGGCAGCCTCCAGCGGAACGTCGTACGGTGGCATGCCGGCGATCTCGACATGCAGGCTCGCCACTACGTCGCCTTCGCTGATCGGTGCGACGAGTGGACCGTGGTAGCGGATCGAGATATCGGGCTTTCCAGTAATGCCCGGCGTTCGGTTGATTCCAACCCATCGCGAAGTGCGCAAGGCAACATGCTGCGCGGAACCGTCCTGCACCCGCGCTCGTCCCACGGTGGCCCCCTGCTGGGCGAGGGGGGTCGACGTGAAATTGCGGAAACCCCATTCCAGCAACGCGCGGGCCGTATCGTTGCGCAACCTTGCGTTTGGCGCGGCGGCCAGCACCACGATCAACCGCCGCCCGTTGCGCTTTGCCGAGCCGATTACGGTATAGCCCGCCTCATTGGTGAAACCGGTTTTCATCCCGTCTCCACCCGGCACGGTTCCCGTCACCGGATCATGGTTGACCTGCGTCAGCCCGCGCCAGGTGAGAGTGCGATGACCGAAATAGCGCTGGTAGAGCCCCGGATAATGCGTTGCCACAGCCTCTCCCAGCAAGGCCAGGTCGCGGGCGGTGGTGAAGGTCTGCCCTTCATCGGGAAAGCCGTTGGGCGACCCGAAATGGGTGTTGGCCATGCCCAGGTCGCCCGCATTGCGGTTCATCATGGCCAGCCAGTTTGTCAGCGATCCGGTGCTGGCCAGCGCCAATGCCACACTGGCATCATTGCCCGATACGGTGGTGGCGCCCAGCAGCAGTTCACCAAATGTGGGCCGCTCACCCGCTTTCAGGAACATGGTCGATCCTTCGCCCGACCACTGGTCCTCCAGATCCTGCGAGATCAGGAACGGGGTGGAAGGATTGATGCGGCCTTCATCGATCAGGCGAAAGGCAGTGTAGGCCGTCATCACCTTGGTGACCGAGGCAGGCATGAAGCGGCGATCGATCTGGCGCGCATACAAGTGCTGGCCGGTGGACAGGTCGACCAGCAATGCCACGGGGATTTCCGCCGGAACGGGGGCCGGTGCAGCCAATGCCGGCACCGGAGCGGGTGCGACGGCCAGCATCATGGCCAGTCCGCCTGTCGCAAAAACCCGCCAGTGTCCCAAGTCAGTTCCCGCCAGGTCCTGCGCGGGTGGGCTGTATCAGCCGTTACCCGCCGTTGTAGATTCGGGCATCGCTATAGCCCGCCTCCCGCACATTGGCGAGCGAGGCCTCGGCCTCGGCGCGTGTGGCAAAGGGGCCAGTGCGCACGCGATAAAGGCTGCCTTGCGGGCTGACTTGCCCGCTTACCTGCCCGGCGGCGCGCTGGGCATTCGCGGCAACCGAGAACGCCCCCACTTGCACCATGAAGCCTTGCCCAGCGGAAATGGCCTGCGTGGACGGAGCGGAGGCGGATTCGCCAGGCTCAACCGCGCTCGCCATTGCTGCCGGAGCCTCGGTTGGCGGGCCAAAGGCCGCCTGCACGCTCGGCAGTGGTATCGCTGCCACGCTGGAAGGGGCTACCTCAGTGGTTTCGATGGCCGTCGGCACCTGCATGGCGGAAGTCGCCAGTGGCGCGGGGCTTGGCGTTGACTCTGGCGTGGCAACTGGCGGTGCAACAGCAACTTCAACTGGAACCGCCGCCACCGGTTGCACACCGCCCGCCAGGCTGGCCGATCCCTCGGCTGGCAAGCGGCGGCGCAGCACTTCAACCAAACCGCGCGGCGTATCCATGCGCAGCGGCGCTTCCTCGCCCTGGCGCAGCAGCGCGCGCTGGTTTTCCGGCGCGTTGACGCGGCGCACGCGTACCGGGGTATTCTGGTTGCCGCCTAGCTGCGCCATGGCGCGCGGCGACAAGGCCACAAGGTGATGCGTATCCATCGGTCCGCGCGTTTCCAGCCGGACCAGGATAGTGCGCCCGCTTTCCAGCGAGGTAACCTCGACATAACTTGGCACCGGCAGCGTATGATGCGCGCCGGTAATGCCCTCACCGGTCCCGGCGGCGGCATAGCCAACCTCATCATAGTTCAGCGTATCGGCCGGGCGATAAGTCACCTCGCCGATGGTGTAGGTGCTGCCAATGGTCAGCGGATAATCGGCCTGCGGGCCGGTGCGCGGGGCCAGGCTGGTGGCCGGCGGCGGAGTTCCCCCCGATGATCCGCAAGCGACCAGTGCAGTGCTGGACAGCAGCACCAGGCACAGCGTCGCTAGGCGGCGGCCGTTACGGCTACCATGGGGTGTTTCAACGGGAAATCTCATCTGCAAGCAACCCCACGCTCATGGCGTAATAGTTCGAGCAGTTATATTCGAGGATAACCCTATAATTCTGGGTTAACAGGTAGCCGGGCGCGGCCGGACCATCGGGTTCAAACAGCGATGCCAGAACGTCGTCACCCAAGTTTCCACGCGGCTCCACGCCCATTGCGCGCCATTCGCGAACGGTCATCCAGCGGCTGTGGCGACCATGCACGCGCGGGCAAACGGGTGAGGTGACGCGGTTAACGATGGCATTGCGATCAAGCGTATTGGGCACGAAGGCGCGCACACCCCACGGCTGCCCGGTGCGCCATCCGGCATCGCGGAAATAATTGGCCACCGAATCCAGTGTGTCTGCGTCAGAGTTCCAGATGTCCTTGTCGCCATCGCGGTCACCATCCACCGCCAGGCGCAGGTAAACGCTGGGCAGGAACTGCGGGTTGCCGAAAGCGCCGGCATGGCTGCCCACCAGGCTGCTGCGCGGTACGCCCTGGTCGACCATCTTGATCGTCGCGAGCAACTCAGGCTCGAACAATTCGCGGCGGCGACCTTCCCAGGCCAGCGTGGCCAGTGCCTGCGGCAGGTCGAACCCGCCCTTGACCGCTCCATATGCGGTCTCATGCCCCCAGATGGCGAGGATGATCTCGGCCGGAACGCCGTAAGTCCGCTCCACCTCGGCCGCCATTGGGCCAAGCCGGCGCATCGCGTTCACCCCGCCATCGATCCGCGCCTGCGTGTTGTGGGTGCGCAAATAGGGCGCCAGCGGCGAGAAGCCGGTGCTGTTGGTGGTGGGCGAAGCCAGGTTATCACGGTCGAGCGAGATGACCCGCTGGTTGACCGTCAAGCCGCCCAGCACCCGATCAATCGCCGACTGGCTCATCCCTTGCGCCCGCGCCTGGGCCGCCACCTGCTGCAAATAGGCCTCGAAGCTGCCGTTGCGCACAAGGGCCTCCGCATATCCCGGCGTGACCTGCTGGACTACCGGCTGCGAAACCGACTGCACCTGCGCCTGCGCCATTGGCCCCAGCCCCAGCACTGTCAGCGCGGTGATGGAAGAAACCCGCAGGTTACGCAGCAAACGTCGGCTCATCGTCATAAGCGCAACTGTGCCATAGAGACGGGCGCGGGGAAATCCCCCGCCCCGCCCATTCGTCGCAATTGCCGGATGTTTTGGGCCGGTTATGGCAGCTCGGGCTGCATCCCGGGGTTGCGCGCCAGCATCTCGCTGAACGGCGCGAACCCGCAATTGTCCTGGCCGCCGCAATTGGTGACCGTGTG
>JAZKFK010000177.1:0-2143 GCA_040386475.1 Pseudomonadota bacterium
CCTCCGGGCTGGCCAGCTGGCCTTCGCGGGTAACGCCCTCACCCACTTCGTAGCTCAGGTCGCCAGTACCGGCCACGTCCTGCCCGCCGGGGTTAGCGGGGCGTTCCTTGTAATCACCTTCGGGGGCGGCAATCGTGCTGCCATCGGCGGCCATGGTGGCCTCTCCGCGCCCGTCGAAGAAGGACTTGGCGGCCCACAGGATGCCGCCCAGCGCCAGCAGCGCGGCCACCGCGAAGATCAGGATGCGATAGTCGGTTCCGCCGCCCTCATCCTCTTCCTCATCGTCGGAGGCGAGCCAGGGCAGCGTGTCATCATCGCCGGTCAGCGTCAGCTGGTGGTCGCCCGTGTCAGCCGCTGCGCCCGCGTACTGCTGGACGCCATCGTCCTCGTCGCCCGGATAGCTCATGACCTTACAGCTCCTCAACCGCCTCAACGCCCAGAATGGCGAGCCCGTTGCGGATCACCTGCCCGATTTGCGCAGTCAGGAAAAGCCTCGCCTCGCTCAAAGACTGGTCCTGTGCCACGATGATGCGCTTGGTGGCATCGTCATTGCCCAGGTTCCAGAAGGCGTGGAACGCCGCTGCAAGATCATACAGATAGAAGGCAATGCGGTGCGGCTCGCGCGCGCGCGCGGCGGCCTCCACTTCGCGGGGGAACTGCGCGGCCTGCTTGATCAGCGTCAGGTCATCCTCGCTCAGGCGGTCCAGCGCGGCGTCGGACGGGACCAGCCCTTCAGCCACCGCCTTGCGAAGGATCGAGCTGATCCGCGCATGGGCGTACTGGACGTAGAACACTGGGTTGTCCTTGCTCGTCTCCACCACCTTGGCGAAGTCGAAATCCATCTGCGCATCGGGCTTGCGCGCCAGCATGGTGAAGCGGACCACGTCCTTGCCCACTTCGTCCACCATATCGGCAATGGTCACGAAGTTGCCGCTGCGCTTGGACATCTTGGCCGGCTCGCCATTGCGCAGCAACTGGACCATCTGCACCAGCTTGACATCGAACGGGATGGGCTTGCCCTGTCCAGCAGACAGGGCCGCCACGGCAGCCTTGATGCGCTTGACCGTGCCCGCATGGTCGGCGCCCCAGATGTCGATCAGCTCGTCAGCCTGTTCGGCCTTCTGCATGTGATAGGCGAGGTCCGCGCCGAAATAGGTCCATTTGCCGTCGCTCTTGCGGATGGGACGGTCCTGGTCATCGCCGAACTTGGTGGAGCGAAATAGCGGCAGGGTAACCGGCTCCCAATCGTCCAGCGTCTTGCCCTTGGGCTGCTCCAGGATGCCATCGTATACCAGATCCTGCGTGCGCAGCCAGGCCTCGGCCTCCTCGGGCTTGCCTGCCGCCTGCAGCTCGGCTTCGGACGAGAACACATCGTGCTTGATGCCAAGCTGCGCCAGGTCGGCGCGGATCTGGTCCATCATTCCGGCCACGGCGTGCGTGCGGAAGGCGACCAGCCACTCGGCCTCGGGTGCACCAACGTAGCGGTCACCAAACTGGGCCGCCAACGCTTCGCCGATGGGCTTTAGATACTCGCCCGGATACATGCCCGGCGGGATCTCGCCCACATCCTCGCCCAGCGCCTCGCGATAACGGAGGTGCACCGAACGGGCGAGCGTATCCACCTGGCTGCCGGCATCGTTGACATAGTATTCGCGGATCACCGTGTGCCCGGCCGATTCCAACAGGCTCGCCAGCGCATCACCCACCACCGCGCCGCGGCAATGGCCCATGTGCATCGGTCCGGTGGGATTGGCCGAGACGTACTCCACATTCACGCGGCGGCCCTGCCCCATGGTGGACTTGCCAAAGGCTTCGCGCAGCCGCGCGATGGCGGCCAGTTCGGCCAGCCACACGCCCGGCGCCAGCCGCAGGTTGATGAAGCCGGGCCCGGCAATCTCGGCGCTGGTGATGTCGGGGTCCGCCGCCAGATGTCGCACGATGGCTTCGGCCAGGGCGCGTGGATTGGTGCCGGCGGGCTTGGCCAGCACCATGGCGGCATTGGTGGACAAGTCGCCGTGCGTGGCATCGCGGGGCGGTTCCACGCTCACACTGGTGCGCGGCAGGCCGGCGGGCAATACGCCTTCGCCTTCCAGCGCGGTGAGCACGGCATCGATCTTGGCCGCAAAGGCGGCGTACAGCGTTA
>JAZKFK010000178.1:0-3558 GCA_040386475.1 Pseudomonadota bacterium
CAGGGCTTCATGTCCGAGCGTGGCAAGATCGTGCCCAGCCGCATCACCGCCGTTTCTGCCAAGAAGCAGCGTGAACTGGCCCGCGCCATCAAGCGCTCCCGCCACCTGGGCCTGCTGCCCTACATCGTGAAGTGAGGGGAGACTGACCATGGATATCATCCTCCTCGAGCGTATCGAGAACCTGGGCACCATCGGTGACGTGGTATCGGTGAAGGACGGCTATGCCCGTAACTTCCTGCTGCCGCAGAAGAAGGCCCTGCGCGCCAACCAGTCCAACAAGGCTGTGTTCGAAGCCAACCGGGATCGCCTGGAAAAGGAAAACGCCGACAAGCGCGTTGCTGCCGAAAAGCAGGGCGAGACTGTTGGCGGCGAAGAGATCGTGCTGATCCGCGCTTCGTCCAACTCCGGCCAGCTGTATGGTTCGGTCAACGTGCGTGACGTGGCCGAAGCACTGGTTGCCAAGGGCCACAAGGTCGACAAGCGCCAGGTCATCATGGGCGCCCCGATCAAGGCGCTGGGCGTGTACAACGTGACCGTGGCCCTGCACCCCGAAGTGCAGGTAACGGTGAAGGCCAACATCGCCCGTTCGGACGACGAAGCCGAGTTGCAGCGCCAGGGCGTTGACGTGATCGGTTCGCACCTTGCGGACGATCGCGCCGAAGGCGAAGGCTTCACTGAAGAATTCGACCCCACCCGCGAGCTGGGCGACCTGCCCCCTGCCGACGAGGATGACGCGGACGAGGCGTAAGCCTTTATCGCGATCCCTCCGGGACCAGAACAGGGCGCCTTCCGGTAACGGATGGCGCCCTTTTCTTTGCCCCTCTTGGCAAGCATGCTAGATTGGCGCTATTCGCCAGCATGGATTCCCGCACGATCATCGCCGAACTGGACCGGCTCTACACCGCCGCCGTCGCCCGCCTGCGCGCCGACATTGCCGCCTATGCCAAGGACGGCACCCTGCCCCCGCCCGAACGGCGCCGCGATGGCAGCTATGCCTATCCAGAATTGCGCCTCGCCTATCCCGGCGGCGGTGAGCGAACGGCCGGGGCGCGCGCCTTCGGACGGCTGAACGCGGCGGGCGACTATGTCACCACGGTCACCCGGCCCGACCTTTACGGCGATTACCTGGTCGAACAGCTGGACCTGATCCTGGCCGATTACCCGGTCACCGTCAGCGTTACCCCCTCGCGGCAGGAAATCCCCTTTCCCTACGTGCTCGATGGCTCGCACGGCGCGGGCATGGCGGGGATCAGCCCCAGCGAACTGGCGCGGCATTTCCCCACAACCGAACTGTCGCTGATCGGCGACGAAATCGCCGACTTTATCGACCTGAGCGATCCTACCCTGCCGATGCCGCTGTCACTGTTCGACGGCTTGCGTAGCGATTTCAGCCTGGCGCGGCTGTCGCATTACACCGGTACGCGGGCGGATGATTTCCAGAACTTCGTGCTGCTGACCAACTACCACCGCTATATCGATGAATTTGTCGACTGGGCGGGCGAGCAGGTGGGCAATGGCACCTACACGGCACTCACCGGCGCCGGCGGACTGGACCTGCGCGAGCATACTCCTGCCGCACGGGTGCAGCTGAACGAGACCACGTGGAAGCGGCACCAGATGCCCGCCTACCACCTCCACGCGCCGGGCCGCATGGGCATCACGCTGGTCAACATCGGCGTCGGGCCAAGCAATGCCAAGACGATAACCGACCACCTCGCCGTGCTGCGCCCCGAGGCGTGGCTGATGATCGGCCACTGCGGCGGCTTGCGCCCCAGTCAGCAGATTGGTGACTTCGTGCTCGCCCATGCTTACCTGCGCGACGATCATGTGCTGGACAGCGTGCTGCCGCCGGAAATCCCCCTGCCCGCGATCGCCGAAGTGCAGCAGGCGCTCTACGCCGCAGCGGAGGAAGTCAGCGGTGCGCAAGGCTCTGACCTGAAGAAGCGCATGCGCACCGGCACCGTGGTGACCACCGATGATCGCAACTGGGAACTGCGTTACACGCAGTCCGCCCGCCGCCTAAGTCTCAGCCGCGCCGTCGCCATCGAGATGGAAAGCGCCACGGTTGCCGCGCAAGGCTATCGCTTCCGCGTGCCTTACGGGACACTGCTGTGCGTGTCCGACAAGCCCTTGCATGGCGAGATCAAGCTGCCGGGGCAGGCCAACCTGTTCTATGAGCAGGCGATTGCCGGGCACTTGCAGATCGGCATCCGCGCCTGCGAACTGCTGCGCGCCGAGGGCACCAATCTGCACAGCCGCAAGCTGCGCGCGTTCAACGAGCCGCCTTTCAGATAAGAAAATCGACCAGCGCCTCGCCCATTTCAGGCTTGGTCACGCTGCCCATGTGCGTGCCGGGGATCAGTTGCAACTGCGCGTTGGGCAATGCCTCGGCCAAAGCCTGCGGTGAGCCGTTGTCGTCATCCTCCTCCCCGCACAGCACCAGCGTGGGCATCGTCAGCCGAGCCAGTGCCTCCCGCGCAATCGTCACGCCATCCGACAGCAGCAGCCGCGCAGCCACGCGATCAATCTTCATTGTCTTCATGAACGAGACCACGAAGTGCGCCGGGTCGCCCGGCTTCACTTCGTCGAACCGGTCGATCGCATCGAGGAAGAACACAGATCGTGCCTGCCAGTTGTCGAGGCTCTCCAGCCCCATGCCCGCAAGCACCAGGCGGCGCGGGGCCAGCCCGGCAACCACCGCCGCGCATGCCGTGCGCGCGCCCAGCGAGAAGCCGACGAGGTCATAGTCGACCAGCTCCAGCGCCTGAACCAGATGAGCCGCATCGCGCAACAGCACGTCCCCCGGCCAACACGCCGGATCGTGCGGGGCCGCAGATTGCCCGTGGCCACGCAGGTCCGGCATGATCGCGCGGAACCCCGCATCTGCCAACAACGCAGCATGGCCAAAACGAATCCAGTTCATCTGCGCGCTGGAAAACAAGCCGTGCAGCAGCAGCACGGGGCGCCCTTCCCCCATCGAGTGCACGGCCAACTGCGTGCCGTCATAGCTGTGAATGAATTGTGTGGTGATCTCTGCCAATGCCCGGTTCCATTTTGGTTGTCGCATGCAACCAATCACCCTATTACCCGCGCTGCAAGGGGCAGGCTGGCTGAAGGCACGATTATGGCGGAAGCCGATCCGCAGATTTCCACTACCGAGGCAGTTGCGCCGCAGGGCGCACCCGAAAAGCCACGCCGCGTCAATCTGAAGCGCCTGGCGTTGATGCTGATCGTCCCGCTGATCCTGGCGGGCGCCGCGGGGTTCTACTGGACCGGACAGCAGGGCAAGGTTTCCACCGATAATGCCTATGTCAAACAGGACATGGTCGCCGTCAGCGGCGAAGTGGGTGGCCGCATTATCGAGGTGCTGGTGCACGAGGGCGATCACGTGGAGGCGGGCCAGCTGTTGTTCCGCATCGATCCCGAGCCCTACCAGTTGCAGATCGCGCAAGCCAATGCCGCCATCGCCACCGCGCAGGCCAATGTCACCACCCTGGCCAATGACAGCGACCTGACCGGCGTGGACATCGCCGCCGCGCGCGAGGATATCGCCTTTGC
>JAZKFK010000179.1:0-8598 GCA_040386475.1 Pseudomonadota bacterium
TGATCCTGGCGACCTATCGCGATACCGGGCGCAGGGTGGCCGAGGCGACCGAGGCTGCCGTTGCCGCTGCCGGGCCTGATCCGCGCGCGCGGCTGGAAGCCTATGTTACTGCCAGCTTCCGTCCGCCAGTGCTCGATCCGCAGCTACTGGCCACGTGGCTGGCGTTCTGGAGCCTGATCACCGCCGACCCGGAAATGGCACGCGAACATGCGAAAAGCTATGGCGATTTCCGCGGTGGGTTGGAGGCACTGCTGCGCGATTGCCGGGGCGCGACTGCTTCAGCCGAGGATCTGCGGCTTCAGGCCATCGCCATTACCGCGCTGGTTGATGGCTTGTGGCTGGAATTGTGCTTGGATCAGCGCGGCCCATTCACTGCGGCGGAGGCGCAAAAGCTGGCCATGGGCGTGCTGGAAGGGCTGCTGGCAGGGAAACACGTTAAAACCCGAAGCGATCTTAATTGATAT
Organism: Pseudomonadota bacterium; assembly: GCA_040386475.1. Taxonomy (GTDB): domain Bacteria; phylum Pseudomonadota; class Alphaproteobacteria; order Sphingomonadales; family Sphingomonadaceae; genus Alteraurantiacibacter. The sequence continues at coordinate 465 of JAZKFK010000179.1, forward strand.
TGACGTGCCTTGAGCATTGCTGTTTCCGAATCGGATCGATCTCTCTAATTCGAGAATTTGCTGATAACTATGATGGGATCAAACGGGCCACGCATTATTTGGGGGTAGCGCCATGGGATTATGGCGGACCATATAGATTTCCTGACTTCGGACGATTCGTCTGCGGGCCAATCGCGAGCATTCTTCGCTAACATGCCGTTGGCGAAGATCCTGGCTGACAGGCACGGGCGGATCTGTGCCTGCAGCAGCATGGTCGAAGATCAACTGGGCTATTCGGAAAAAGACCTGCTGGGGCAAAATTTCGCCATCCTGATGGGTTCGCCTCATGCTGAAAAGCACGACGGCTATCTTCGGCACTACCACGAAACCGGCGAACGACGGATCATCGGCCAAACCCCGCCTTGAGAACGCCAAGCACAAGAACGGCCACGCTTTGGCGGTGGAAGTCACTGTGAGGGAAACCGAGGTTGGCGGACATTAGATGTTCCTGGGCATCCTGCGCCTGCTGGAGCGGCAGACATCCAACCGCCAAACCCAAACCCTGATTGAGGAGTTGGCCCAGCTTTCGCGCGTGTCGGCCATGGGCGCCTTGTCCACCGCGATCGCACACGAATTGAACCAGCCGCTGTCGATCATCGCCAGCCTTTCCGAGGGGGCGCAGGGGATGCTGCGCTGTCGGTCCGATGCTGCGGAATTGAGCGAGATTATCGATGTGGTGGAACAGTGCAGCCAGCAGGCCGTGCGGGCCGGGCAACTGCTGCAAGGTCTTCGCGAATTCTTCAGGTCCGGCGAGGTCAAGGCCAGCCCGGTCGAGGTAGAGAAGTTGGTCGATGACGCGGTGTCGCTGGCGTTGATCAACGGCTATCGCCGCACCGTCGCGATTGAACGAGATTTGCCCGAGGGCCTGCCTGCACTGATGGTTGACAAGTTGCAGGCCGAACAGGTGCTGTTCAATCTGCTGCGCAATGCCCTCCAGGCAATGGACCTGGTCGTCGACCGGGCGCACCGCCTGTTGATTACGGCGCGCGCAACCGGCACCGGTTTTGTTGAGATTACCGTAGCGGACTCGGGACCGGGGATCGATCCCGCTATCCGCGCCAAACTGTTCCAGGCCTGTGTGACCACCAAGGCAGGCGGCATTGGTCTGGGGTTGGCGATCTGCCGCGAGATCGCCAAGAGCGCGGGCGGAACGCTGGAGTTGGACGCGGCAAGCCCGCTTGGCGGCGCTGCCTTTACCGTGACCTTCCCGATCGCTCCAGGCGCGGGCCCAGACGTGGGCCCAGATGCGAGCCCAGACGCGCCGGGGCGGGCAGGAGCATGATCATGTTGCCGATCCATATCGTCGATGACGACGACGGAGTGCGCAACTCGATTGGGTTCCTGCTGCGCGCCGAAGGGATGGTCTATACTTTGCACAAGAGTGCCGAGGCGTTTCTGGCCAACCTGCCCGAACTGGAACTTGGGTGTATCCTGGTCGACCTGCGGCTGGATGGTATGCAGGGCATTGAATTCATGCAAACCCTGCGTGACAATGGATGCAGCATGCCTGTGGTGATGATGAGCGGCCATGCAGATGTCGCGTCCGCAGTGTTGGCGATGAAACAGGGCGCAACCGATTTTATCCTGAAGCCCTTCAGCAAGGCCGAATTGCTGGCTGCCGTGGCCGAGGCAGAGCGCTGGCTGGCCCAAACGCACAAGGGCATGCAGGAAAAGGCCGATGCCAGACACATGATCGAGGCGCTGAGCCAGCGCGAGCGGCAGGTTCTGGTTGGCCTGGCGCACGGCAAGTCGAACAAAACCATCGCGCTAGAAATTGGCATCAGCCCGCGTACGATCGAAATCTATCGGTCGAATGCCATGCGCAAACTGGGTGTGCGCAGCCTGCCCGACATGCTGCATCTGGCCTTCCTGGCCGGGGTGATGGACGACTAGGCGTAGTCCTGATGTCGGGCAGGGAAATGAATCTGGTCGGCCGCAACCAAGGTCGGAATTCCGATGGTCGAAGGCCTTTGGCTTGAATTTTGTCTGGACCATCACGGATCGTTCAAGCCGGCGACGGCTCAGAAACTGGCTCTGGGCGTGGTGAATGTGCTCGTGGGCCGGGCGTAGGAAACTCTCTACCTTATTTGCAAATCGAATGTGAGGAGTGGTGCCATCGAGGTCATGGCGGTCCGTAGTGACCTCTTAATTGCGGACAGTCTGTCGACGGACCAGTTGAGGGAATTTTTTCAGCATACTGCTGGCAATGAGATAGGTGGACCTTCGGCCCACCCCGAAGCTTGCTGATTCATTTGCTTCATCAGGTCCGAATTTTGGGCGTAGTCCGGAGTCTAACCCCTCTGCAGCCGCCGTACACGTCCGTCCTCCAAGATCGATAGATTTCGGAAATTACCGTTTCGCGATGCCAGAGGCAATTGGTCCGCACGTAATCTTCAACGAGCCTCCACCCCTCCTGGTTGGCCGGCTTCGATCGCGGGCGAGGGTTAGTCACAATAACATCTGGGCGCTGCGAGAGAATGCGTCGCAACTCGCGATTGGTGTCGAGATGGCTGACGTTCAATTCCTGGCGCCAGGCAAGGTGGGTTGGAAAGATCAGTGGGGACAGAAAATGTCGCCCGGTTGTCCGGTAAAGGACTAGCGGCCCTTCGAAGACCAGCAAGCTGTCTCCGTGATCGAGCTGGTTGATCATGGCGCTCGCTGCCGCGACTTCCTGCCTCGATCTTTGAGTCCAGGCAAAGTTGAACGGATTTGCGATCAACGCCGAATAGGCAAGGCAGACTAGTGCCAGGAATGGCCCGAAGCATCGCCGATCAAGCGCTGGGCTGCTGAGAACGGCCACGGGCAGCCAAAGCGGCAGGAAATAATGCAGGTAGAAGTTTGGCACGCTGACAACCCCCACCACGGCCGCCAGCAACCACGTCATCAAGAGCCAGCGGAAGCGGGCGATCGGACCGGTCTGGCCGATGAACGAAAGCGCGAAGGGAACCATAAGTGGTGTCGTGGCCAGCACCGCCAACAGCGCCCGCGCACCCATGACGTATATGTCCGGGTATTCTTTGTGGAGGTTCGATGAAAACATTGCGTGCCAGAACACCTCAAAATGTCCGGCGAGGGCAAGGAAGGCGAAGCATAGCAAAGTCGGACCCGCGCCGAGCATTGCCGAGGCGATCGCTGTACGGATAATGGCGAGAGGACCGCTGCCGGTACGTAAGAGTTGCCAAAGCACGCATGTTCCGAGTGCTGCGGCCTCGAAGATCACCGTCTGCTTGATCGTGAGTGCAACACCCAACAGGCCCATCGCCAACCAAACATTCCTGTCAGGCTGCGCGGGAGCTTGGGCCAACCAGCGAACCAGCGCCAATACCGCTATTGCCACGGGAAGGTTATAAAAAACCGGAGCCTGCCCGCCTTCGCCGCCCGAAATATGCAGGAAAGCGATGTAGATCAGCCCTGCAAAAACAGCCCCCCTGCCAGAAGACCAATATCGCGACATACAATACACCACGCAACCGGTCGTAGATGCAGCCAGCCAGGCAGCAATCTGATAGGCAAGCGGTTCGGAAGAGACGGCCGCTATCGCATAATACAACAAAAACAGCCCGAAAGGTTTGCGGTCCCAGATGTCGACATAAGGCAGCATGCCTTGATGCATCTGCTGCCCAACCAAGGAGTAGAATTGATCGTCAACATGTAACGTCGGATTACCGAAGGTGGCCATTCGCCAGAGCAGGGCAAACAAGCTAATCGATGCCCAGCCGAGCAAGTAGCTGTCTCGCCAATAGCAGCTGGAACTGGTCCCTACCGGACCGGCATGGATCGCCGGGAGCGCGCTACTCATCGGCACTTCCTCAGCGGTTCAGGCACTTGGCCACCCAAGACGAAACATCATCCACGATTGCAGTTTGGCGATAAGCAGGTCTAATTGCCCAACGGGTTCAAAGCCCGCCCATTTGTGCGAACTTCATAATGCAGGTGCGGTCCGGTGGATCGACCCGTGGAGCCGACCAGCCCGACAGCTTGCCCCCTGGTTACGCCCTGGCCGCGCGAGACCGCCAGGCGGCTGAGGTGGGCATAGCGGCTTTCGATGCCACGGCCATGATCGACCACCACCAGCAATCCATAATTTCCCGCAAAGCCGGCAAAGCGCACCACACCGTCGCCCGTCGTGGCCACGGGAGAGCCGGTCGCCGCGGCGAGATCGATACCGGCGTGGTGCTGATAAACCCCCGACACGGGGTTGACCCGGCCGCCGAATTGGCTTGTCAGCCGCCCACCCACCGGCAAGCCTGCTGGCACGGACCCCCTGATCGCACTTACGGCCAGGTTGCCAGCGGCTTCATCGCGTGATCCCGTGCGCGGGCGTAGGGCGGAAAACCGCACATCGCCTGAATCCGCTCCGCCAGAGCGGACGGCATAACGCGCACGTCCTGTATCTTCGCTGGCCTCGCCAATGATGACAGAACCGACCGGCTGTTCGAGATAGACCTTCGCCGTTGCTGGCTGCGGGGTAAGACCAATGGAGTTTCCAACAACGGAGGTTTCAGCGGCGGATGCCGCGATGGCGGCCTGCACCGGCAGCGCTTCCTCGGCGAGTGCCATGCGTCCGGTCAGCGTGACCCCCGCAGCTCCAAGCCAAATGGCGACCTTGAATGTATCTTGAAAAGACAACCTGCAAAGCCCCCCAAAGACCGCTGCTCTGCAACCTTATACGTGAACTTTGCCAGAGTCGAATCTGTAACAACTTGAACTTACCGGCGGCTGAGTGTTTTCTCGCCGACGGGTAGTGTCGACATTATGGGTTCAGGCGCAATATCTGCAGCTCACGCTGCACGAAACGGTAATGCACCAGGTTGATAACGATGCGGCCATAGAAACTGCGGATCATCTGGAAATCTCCCTCACGCTGTAAGCTGTAAGAGGTTGATTAGGCAATGATGGTTAACAATCGGTAAAAGGTTACATTTTCTGGCGCCGCTTTAACATTTCGCGCGGGCCGGCCTGCCCGAAGCACGAATCGGTGCCGGCAGATTGAAAGCCTGCCAGAGCACCAGCGCCACACGCCTGTGGCCGATTCGCCCAGGTCACACATTAAAAACAGGTTTATGACAGCGATCGTTAACAAACTTAAAGTCTATATGTCTGTTTTTCTGAGAAATTTGCATTTCTAATGATAGTGTTTGACCAAAATTGAACTTTCCACAAGAATCAACGTCATTCCGAGGGTACGGGGGTTGGCCAATGTGCCACCCTAACTAGAACATGGTCGCACATGATCTCTCCCACGATCCTCGGATGGGTACCCGGAAATAGAGGCCGGACCCGACACATTTGGAAAGCCTGCATCCTGGGGAAACCGGACAGGCTATTGTGGGGTAAGTTAAAATGAACAAGTTCCTGAAGAATTTCATCGCTGACGAATCTGGCGCCTCGGCTGCCGAATATGCCTTGATCATCGCCGTTGTCGGTGTTGGCATCGGCGCTGCTGCTCTGGTGCTGGGCGCGAACGTTGCCGAAGCCGTCGGCGAGGCAGCGAATGACGTATACGCTTGCAACAATGCGTCCGGCGCGGCTGGCACGTGGTCTGCCACCGACGACTGCACGCCTTAATCTAGAATGGAATATGTGGGGGGGCGCTATCATGCGTTCCCCCTCTTTTCCGTTTCCATTTCGGTAACGGATCCTGATATCTTCTGTTAGGAAGACGTCTTGGGGGGCGACAGGTGGGTAATCGCAACGCATTGTTCATTATAGCGGCCGTGATCATCGGCCTGGTCGCTGTTGTCCTGGCCAATTCCTATTTTTCCGGCGTCGAGCAGCGACGCGACCAAGTGGCGGAGGACAGCAGCCTCACCCGCATCGTGGTTGCCACGCAGCCGCTTGAATTCGGCACGCCGCTGACAGCAGAAAACCTGCGTCTGCAAGGCTACCCTCCCGCTGCCGTTCCCGATGGCGCCTTCACTTCTCTGGAAATGGCTCTTTCCGGTGGTCGCGTGGCCTTGCGCCCGATCGTTCCGAACGAGCCGGTACTGGCCAGCAAGGTCAGCGGCAGCGGTGGCCGTGCTGTCCTGTCCGCCAATCTCGCCGAGGGCATGCGCGCTGTCGCAATCGGTGTCGATGCGGTGCAAGGCGTTTCCGGCTTCGTGCGACCGGGCGATGTAGTCGACATCTTCCTCACCCGGCAGATGCGCGGCGAGGGATCAGGCCCACAGGACCTGATCACCGAAGTTGTGTTGGAGAACATCAAGGTCCTCGCTATTGACCAGATCGCCAGCGAGGCTGCCACCGAACCTTCGGTCGCCCGCACTGCCGTGGTGGAACTGAACCAGCGTGACGCACAAAAAATTGTGCTGGCTGGCCGGCTGGGGACGCTCAGCCTGGCGCTGCGCAACGTCCAGGAACAGGATGAATTCGGCGCCGCTTCGCTGGTCACCAATCGCGACTTTGCCGGATCGCGCTTCATTGTCGCTGGCCGCCCGGCAGCGCGCAACGAGGCCGTCAATCAGCCCGTTGCAGCGCAAGCCTTCCAGGCACTCAACAATCTTTCCGCCGCAGTAGCGAGCGCGCCCGCTCGTGTAGGGCCGACCATGACCGTCTATCGCGGCGTGGAGGCAACCGAGGAATCGGTCAGCCAATTGAGGGGCAATTGACGATGTTTCACGCCTTACGCGCCGCCACCGCCCTTGGCATCGCCGCGCTGGTCCTGTTACCTGCACCACTGCTGGCACAGGCGGGCCTTCATGCCGGCGAGCTGGAAGTGCCGATCAACAAGAGCCAGGTGGTCACCAGCGACACGATCATCGATCGCGCGATGATCGGCAATCCGGCGATTGCCGATATCGTGCCAGTTTCCGATCGTTCGGTTTACGTACTTGGCAAGGCGATGGGCACCACCAGCCTGACCCTTTATGGTCGCGACAACCGGGTTATTGCCGTGATGGACGTGCTGGTGGGTCCCGACATGGTTGGTATCCGCCGCGAATTGTCCGAACTGATGCCCAACGAACAGATCGAGGCGCGACTGTCCAATGGCAACGTGGTGCTGCACGGGCTGGTCAGCGATGCCGGTGCCGCAACGCAGGCAGCCCGCATCGCCCAGGTTTTTGGCGGCGACAACGTCGTCAACCTGTTGACCCTGGGTGGCAGCCAGCAGGTGATGCTGGAAGTGCGCTTTGCGGAAGTGAACCGCACGATTGGCGAAAAGCTAGGCTCTGGTCTGACCTTTAACGACAATGACGGTGATTTCGGCGGCGTCATCGGCAGCGGTGCTTCTGCTACCGTTAATTCAACGACTGGCGAAACCACGTTCAATCTTGGGGGGATTACCAACGCCTTCGGCATCTTTGGCACCTTGCTTTCAATCGGTGACCTGAACATCGAGGCCTTCCTGGACACGCTGGAGCGCCAGGGGCTGTCGCGCACGCTGGCCGAACCGACGCTGGTTGCCTTGTCTGGCGAAACCGCCAGTTTCCTGGCCGGTGGCGAATTTCCGATCCCTGTCGTGCAGAGTGGCGGCGGTGGGGGCGGCAATGCCATCTCGGTCGAATTCAAGTCTTTCGGGGTCAGCCTGGGGTTTACGCCAACGGTGCTGGGCAACGGCGTGATCAACCTGGTGGTGGAGCCTGAAGTCAGCTCGATTGATCCGGCCGCCTCTGTAACCATCAACGGCATTACCGTTCCCGGACTGCAAACCCGGCGGGCCAGCACCACGCTGGAAATGCGCGACGGCGAGAGCTTCGCCATCGCTGGGCTGCTGCGCGACGATACGCGAACCACCGTCAACCAGTTGCCCATCCTCGGCTCATTGCCGATCATCGGTTCGCTGTTCCGGTCCACCGAATACCAGAACGGCGAAACCGAGCTGCTGATCGTGGTCACCCCGCGCCTCGTGCGGCCTGTCCGGGCCAATCAGATCCGGCTGCCGACCGACCGGGTGCGGGATCCTTCGGTGCCTGATGTCCTGCTGAACGGCGATACCTACCAGCCGGTCGACTTGCCGCCCGCCGCTGCGCCGACCCAGGAGAGTGATTATGAATACTGATCGGCTGATCAAGAGGTTCATCATGGGCCTTGGCTGCTCATTCGCGTCGATTGCTCTGGGCGGGTGCGCCTCGACCTACAGCGCCTCTGCCGGTCC
>JAZKFK010000180.1:0-3514 GCA_040386475.1 Pseudomonadota bacterium
CAAGCTATCGCATGCCGCCCGAATGGGCCGAACAGGACTGGATCTGGATCGGCTTCCCCGCCGCAGCCGACTTGTGGCTGGACGACCTCGCCCCCGCGCAGGAGCAGGTAGCGGCCTTTGCCAACGCCATCGCCGAGACCGGACAAGAAGTGCGGCTGGTGGTGGCGGATGAAGCCAGCGAGGCCGCCGCACGGGCGCTGTGCCATCCTGACATGGTGTTCGAGCGCCACGCTTATGGCGATATCTGGCTGCGCGACACCGGGCCATTGGTACTGCTGGACGGTGCCGGCCATCGCGCCGCCCAGCGCTTCGGCTTCAACGGCTGGGGAGGCAAGTACCTGCTTGAGCATGACCCTGAAGTGGGCGCGGCGCTGGTCCATGCGGGCGCGCTGGCCGATCTGGGTCAGGCCGACTGGGTGCTGGAAGGCGGTGCAGTGGATGGCGACGGCACCGGGCTGGTGGTGACCACCGAACAGTGTTTGCTCAACCCCAACCGCAACCCGCAGCTGACCAAGGCGGACATCGCCATGCGGCTGGAACGCGACCTGGGCTTCGACAAGGTATTGTGGCTGGGCGACGGCCTGCTGGGCGACCACACCGATGGCCACGTAGACAACCTGGCCCGCTTCGTCGCGGCGGGGCACCTGGCCATTCCCAGGGCGGTGGAGGACGACGATCCCAATGCCGCCACTTTCGACGATGCCGCCGCACGCGCTGCGGCAATGGGCCTGACAGTCAGCCGTATCCCGTCGCCCGGGTTGATGGGTGACGACGATGACGTGGAACCGGCCAGTTACATGAACTTCGTCATCGCCAACCGCGTGGTAGTCGTGCCGCTGTACGGCAGCCCGCAGGACGAGGCGGCGATCATGGCGATTGCCGACCTGTTCCCGGGCCACGACATCGTGGGGCTGATGGCCGATGCCGTGCTGACCGGCGGGGGCAGCTTCCACTGCTGCAGCCAGCACGTGCCCAGGGTGCACTTGGTCCTTTAACCTTTCGTTAGGGATTTGCGGCGAGAACAGTGGCCATGAGCAAGGCCATCGCCCTTACGCGCCATTACGCCGCCGATTCGGTCGAGCTGCTGCGCTGTGCGATCGTGGTCAGCTGCGCCGCCGCGCTGATCGCTGCGGGCGAGATGCTGCCGCTGTAAGCTGCTGATTTCGCTCAACCTGGAACACATGGAACAGTGTCCAGGGGTAATCCATCCCTTTCGCCCGAAAGTGTCAGCTTGCGCTGCCCAAGTGTAACCTTGCGCGCGGCCCGGCCAGAGGATTGGCCGCTGGATTGACGGTTTCAAGGAGCCGACTTCCCGCTGGCACAGGCGACCAGCGGTAGGAAAGCGGCTCGCTGAATTACCGCAAGTCCGGCGCCCTCGCCTCACCTGTCAGCAGCGCGATCGCATCGGCCAGCGGCATCACCTTCTGGTGCTCCGCGCCCAGTGTACGCAGGGCAATGGTGCCCTCTTCCGCCTCACGCTTGCCCACCACCAGCAGGAACGGAACCTTCGCCAGCGAATGCTCGCGCACCTTGTAGTTGATCTTCTCGTTGCGGGTGTCGGTATTCACGCGGATGCCCGCTGCGGCCAGCTGCGCCGCCACGTCTGCCGCGTATCCATCGGCATCGGAGACGATCGTCGCCACCACGGCCTGCACCGGGGCCAGCCACACCGGCAGGCGACCGGCAAAATGCTCGATCAGAATGCCGATGAACCTTTCGTACGATCCGAAGATCGCGCGGTGGAGCATGACCGGGCGGTGCTTTTCGCCGTCCTCGCCCACATAGACCGCGTCCAGCCGTTCGGGCAGCACCCGGTCGGACTGGATCGTGCCCACCTGCCACGTGCGGCCGATGGCATCGGTCAGGTGCCATTCCAGCTTGGGCGCATAGAATGCGCCTTCGCCCGGCAGTTCCTCCCAGCCGTATTCCGGCGTTGCCAACCCGGCCTCGATCACCGCGTTACGCAGTTCATCCTCGGCCTGGTCCCACATGGCATCGCTGCCAAACCGCTGTTCCGGGCGCAGCGCCAGCTTGATCGAATAGGTGAAGCCGAAATGGCGATAGACCCGGTCAGCCAGCTCGCAAAAAGCGCGCACTTCGGCCACGATCTGGTCCTCGCGGCAGAATATGTGCGCATCGTCCTGCGTGAACTGGCGCACGCGCATCAGCCCGTGCAGCGCGCCGTGCGGCTCGTTGCGGTGGCAGCAGCCATTCTCGTAGATGCGCAGCGGCAGGTCGCGATAGCTGGTGATGCCCTGCTTGAAGATCAGCACGTGCGCCGGGCAATTCATCGGCTTCAGGGCCATCCAGTCGGCCTCGCCCGAAATCACCGGGCCTTCGTCCTCGGTGTTGGGCACTTCATCGGGGATCACGAACATGTTGGCGCGATACTTGCCCCAGTGGCCGGACTGTTCCCACTGGCGGGCGTCCATCACCTGCGGGGTTTTCACCTCCTGGTAGCCCGCACCGTCAATCGCGCGGCGCATGTAGGCTTCCAGCTCGCGCCAGATGCGATAGCCGTGTGGATGCCAGAAGACCGATCCGTGCGCCTCTTCCTGCAAGTGGAACAGGTCCATCTCGCGGCCCAGGCGGCGGTGATCGCGCTTGGCGGCTTCTTCCAGCCGGGTCAGGTGTGCGTCCAGTTGCTTCTTGGTCAGCCAGCCGGTGCCATAGATGCGCGTCAGCTGCGCGTTCTTCTGGTCGCCGCGCCAGTATGCCCCTGCCACGCGCATCAGCTTGAAGGCTTGCGGGTCGAGCTTGCCGGTGGAGGGCAAGTGCGGGCCGCGACACATATCCAGCCAGTCGCCGCACTTGTAGACGGTCAGCTCTTCGCCTTCGGGAAGCTCGGCAGCCCATTCGGCCTTGAAGCTCTCGCCATCGGCCTGCCACTTGGCGATCAGGTCCGCCCGGCTCCACACTTCGCGCACCAGCGGCTTGTCGGCGCGGATAATGGCGCGCATCGCCTCCTCGATGGCGGGCAGGTCTTCCATCCCGAACGGCGCGCGCGATGCCGGCGCCAGCACGTCGTAATAGAAGCCATCGTCAGTGGACGGGCCAAAGGTGATCTGCGTACCGGGAAACAGCGTCTGCACAGCTTCGGCCAGCACGTGGGCATAGTCATGCCGCGCCAGTTCCAGTGCGTCAGCCTCGTCGCGGGCGGTGACCAGCGCAAGGTCACTATCGCCGTCGAACGGGCGGGTCAGATCGCGCAATTCGCCGTTGACGCGCGCGGCCAGCGCCGCCTTGGCAAGGCCAGGGCCAATGGCAGCGGCGACGTCGGCGGGCGAGGAGCCGCGCGGCATTTCGCGCAACGAACCATCGGGCAGGGTGATCTTGAGCAGTTCTGACATGGCCCAAGCCCTTAGCCTGGCAAACCCGTTGCCTCAACCGCGCTTGTCGGTCCATGAACCACGGCGATGACGCAGACCCGCTTTCACGCCGCGCCCGATGGCACCCGCACCGCCTTTCGCCATACGCCGGGCACCGGCCCGGCAGTGGTGTTCCTGCCCGGCTA
>JAZKFK010000181.1:0-7037 GCA_040386475.1 Pseudomonadota bacterium
TGATAACAATGCTGTTCTGCAATGCTTTTCGCAAACTCCAGCATGTCGTCGATATAGTCGGTGGCAATTGACCAGTGCGCCGGCTGGCGAATGTTGAGCGCCTTTACGTCCGCCCAATAGGCTTGCGTATAATGCCGCGCGATGTCCCAGATGGATTGCGCCCGCTCGGCCGCCATCTTCTCCATCTTGTCCTCGCCCGCGTCGGCATCGTCGGTCAGGTGGCCCACATCGGTTATGTTGATCACATGGGTCAGCTTGTACCCCTTCCAGCTGAGCGTACGGCCCAGCAGGTCGGCAAAAACGTAAGCGCGCATGTTGCCGATGTGCGGGTAATTATACACCGTAGGACCGCAGGTATAGACACGCGCCTCATGCGGGTGGACGGGCTGGAACACTTCCAGCTGGCGGGTCAGCGAGTTGAACAGGCGCAGGCGTGCAGTCATGGGCCATGCCTTTGGCGGGTTTGGCCGGTGCCGGTCAAGGCTGTGGTGTTATGGCCCGGAAACTCAATTGCCTACTGACCGTTGTAAGAGCATATCCCTTTCCGCGATATGCAAAGGCTACCCCAGATGAAAACCGTCACCGCCCTCCTCGCCGCCAGCGCCATTGCCCTGACCGCCGTACCCGCCCAGGCGCAGACTTCCACGCGTGACCGGATCAGCCAGATCCTCGGCCAGCTCCTCGGTGCCCCGGCGCAGACGACCGGTGCGACGACCTCGATCGACGCACAGTGGGCCGCCGGGCAGTTTCCGCTGGCGAATGACCGCGTGGCTTTTGAAACGCAGGTCGATACCGCTGTACGCGAACGCCGCATCACCCTGGCGACCGGCACCCGCATGAAGGCCGATTACCTCGCGCTGGTGCAACTGGAAGCCCGCTATGGCGCCGACCGCCGCTTCACCACTGCCGAGCGGTCCGACCTGACCGAACGCTATAACGCACTCGCGGCAGCGGTTGCCGCCGGGGCCTATGGCGACAACCTGACCGCGACTACCGCAGTTGCTGATGGACAGGCGGATTTCAACCGCCGGGTCGACGCTGCCGTTGCCGCCCGCCGCCTCAGCCGCACGCAGGGCACGCGCCTGAAGGCCGACTATGCTTCCGTGATCCAGATCGAGAGCAATTACCTTGCCGACGGCGTGATTTCGGCGGCCGAACAGGACGATCTCGATGCCCGCCTTGATGCGCTGGATGTGCGCGTGGGCGATGTGGCCTTCACGCCTGCACCGCAAACCCCGCAGCAGCGGCTGGACGCGATCGCCGGCGCGCTGCGCACCCTGCCCGCCACTGCGCAGGCTCAGGCGCAGATCCGTGTTGAGCATGGCGACCTGACGCGGCTGGCGGCGGCCTATGCCCGCCTCACCACCACGGCGGAAGAGCGCGCTTACCTTGAGGCCCGCTTGGTCGATCTGGAAACCCGCGTCCGCATCCGCCGCTAAGCGAACGCCGCACGCACGAAATCAATCGAGCGCCGCGAGCTTGGCTTCCACCATCGCGCGGATATCGACCTGGGCTTTCAGGCGTGCGGCCAGCAGCGCGGTACCGCTGATCTTGCGCTGCACCAGCAGCATTTCAGCAGGCGGCAGATGCCAGGCTGCCCGATCGGCCACGATGGTGGCACCATCGGCCTGCAAGGCGGTTACGAAGCTGCGGTCGGCAAAATCCAGTGGTCCTGGCCTGCCAAGATGCACGAGGATCGTATCGATCATACGATTGACCGCCGGACGGTGCGTTTCTGCCGCGGTTCCCGACATGAACCCCGCTGCCACCGCCGCGTGGCGAATGGTGTCGCGATCTTCCGCGAGGCCAGCCTGGAGCAACTGGCGATAGCGCTGTCGTATCTCGCGAGTGATCGCGCGGCAGGCGCCAAAATCCAGCAGGATCAGCCGGTTGCTGGCCGGATCGAAGCGATAATTGGCAAAGTTGGGATCGGTCTGCATCACCCCCAGGTCGAACAATTCGCGCAGCACCTGATCGAACAGGCTGGTCATCACCGCATTGCGGGTGGCCTGCGGGGCTGTCTCCAGCGATTCGATGGGTCGCCCTTCAACAAACGTCATCGCCAGCACATTGCGGGTGGTAAACTGCGGCTCAAGCGCCGGCACCAGATAGCCCGCATCGACCGCCAATTGCTTGCGATAGCCGTCAAGCTGGTTGGCTTCGCGCAGGTAGTCGGCTTCTTCCGCCAACTGGCGCTTGGCTTCCTCCAGCAGCGGCGCGAAATCTAGGCCAGCGGGCAGCAGTCCGGACACTTTCAGCAAGGTGGCGACGTTGTCGACATCGGCATCAATGCTTTCACGAATGCCGGGATACTGCACCTTGATTGCCAGATCGCGCCCGTCGCGGGTCTGCGCGCTGTGCACCTGCCCGATTGAGGCGGCCGCAACCGGGCGCGGGTTGAACAGCGCGAAGTGCCGCCGCCAGCCCTCGCCCCACTCGGCGTTCAGCACCATCTGCAATTGCGCGGGCGGCATGTGGTAGGCCTGATCGCGCAGCCGGGCCATGATCTGCGACAGCTCGGGCGGCAGCACGTCGCCGGCGTCCATCGAGACCATCTGCCCCAGCTTCATCGCCGCGCCGCGCAGGTGCGACAGGCGCTCGGTCACACGGGCCACGTTGCCCGGCGTCAGGATCAGGTCGCGCAGTTGCGGCCGTTCGCCATCGGCCAACCGACGCGCGCCTTCGGCCAGCATGCCACCAGCCACGCCGCCAGCCAGCCGGCCGAACTGGCCGAAACGCGCCGCCCGGCCCCGGGGGATCGCACGGGTCACGGGGTCATCTAGCTTGTTGGTCATGGAGGGCAATTAGAGGGAGCGGCTGGTCAAGACGACCCGGACCTTGTGCGGCGGTTGAGGTACGCCGTTGGAGGGACGGCAGTGGTCCAGTTACAACCGCACGCCAACCATCACCCAGCCGATCCCGTCGCGTTCGAAGAACAGCTGCGGTCCCGCGCTGCCGTCCTCCCAGGTGGAGACGGCAGTGAAGCTGGAAAGGCCGGTGCGGTCCACATCCCAGCTCCAGTCCTGCCCTGGCATCAGGGTGGAGGCATCGAGCAGCACGGCCAGGCCTTGCGGCGTCACCGCTACATCGATCGCTGCGCCGCCCACGGTGTTGACTATGGCGTCTCCGATGCCGTCCAGCAGGTCGGTGTCGCCATCATCGCGGCTGGCTGACAAGTCATCGCGCATCCTGCCGCGCAGCCGCTCGAAATCGACCCGCTCCTCCAGCGTGGCGCTGTCGCCATCCTCGATCGCGTTGACGATGCGCCACATCGCATACCACGGGCTGGCGAAAGCCCAGGCACCGACAACCAGTGCGGCGAGCAGTGCAAGCTTGGTCAGGACCCGCATCAATCCGCCTCGAACAGGTCGGCCAGCTGCTCGATGATCGTGCCGCCCAGTTGCTCCACGTCCATGATGGTGACGGCCTTCTTGTAATAGCGGGTCACATCATGGCCGATGCCGATGGCCACCAATTGCACCGGGCTCTGCTTCTCGATCCAGTCGATCACCTTGCGCAGGTGCGTTTCCAGGTATCCGGCGCTGTTCACGCTCAGCGTGGAATCGTCCACCGGGGCGCCGTCGGAGATGACCATCAGGATGCGCCGGTCCTCGCGCCGCATCAGCAGGCGTTCGTGGGCCCACAACAGCGCCTCGCCGTCGATGTTCTCCTTCAGCAGGCCTTCGCGCATCATCAGGCCCAGGTTCTTGCGCGCGCGGCGCATTGGCTGGTCGGCCTGCTTGTAGATAATGTGCCGCAGATCGTTGAGGCGGCCGGGATTGGGCGTCTTGCCATCGGCCAGCCAGCGTTCACGGCTTTGCCCGCCCTTCCAGGCACGGGTGGTAAAGCCTAGGATCTCCACCTTCACCCCGCACCGTTCCAGCGTTCGCGCCAGAATATCGGCGCTGATCGCGGCGATGGAGATGGGCCGACCGCGCATGGAACCGGAATTGTCGATCAGCAGGGTGACGACGGTGTCCTTGAAGTCCTGCTCATGCTCCACCTTGTAACTGAGCGAGTGGCCGGGGCTGACGATCACGCGAGCCAGCCGCGCGGCATCCAGCAGGCCTTCCTCCTGGTCAAAATCCCAGCTGCGGTTCTGTTGCGCCATCAGGCGGCGCTGCAAGCGGTTGGCCAGCCGCGTGACAATGCCTGCCAACCCGGCCAACTGGCTGTCGAGATAAGCGCGCAGGCGATCGAGTTCTTCGTAATCGCACAAGTCCTGCGCTTCCACCACTTCATCAAAAGCGGTGGTGAAAGCCTTGTATTCAAAGGTATCCGGCAGATCGGTCCACGGGCGATTGGGGCGCACGGGCATCATGCCCTCCTCGCCCTCGTCACCCGGTTCGCCGTCGGTGGATTCCTGTTCGGTGCCCACTTCCTCCTGCTCGCCGTCGCCATCGCCATCGGCGGCATCGGCGGCGATCTGGTTCTGCTGGCCCTCGTCGCTGGACTGGTCGTCGCCGTCGTCAGGGGTCTCGTCGTCGCCGTCTTCGTCCTCGCCCTCGTCGGGCGCGTCCTCGGGCTTTTCCTCCACGCGCACCAGTTCGAGATGGCGCAGCATGTCGAGGCTGAGTGACTGGAAGGCCTTCTGGTCATCCAGCGACAAGGCCAGCCGCTCAAAATCTCCTGCCGCCTTCTCCTCGATCCAGCCGCGCACCAGGTCCACGCCAGCCTGCGCGGTGGGCGGAATTGGCTGGCCGGTCAGCTTCTCACGCAGCAGCAGGGCCAGGGCGGACTGGATCGGCACTTCATCCGCACTGGCGGCGCGGGTGATCGGATCGGACGCCAAGCGCACATCCTGCGCGGCATCAAGGTTGTCGCGCATCCCGGTGAAATTGTTAGAACCCAGCGCTTCGTACCGCACTGTTTCCACCGCGTCGTAACAAGCCCGCGCATCGGCTTCGACGGGCGCATTGCGGTTGTGCAGCCGATCGTTGTGATGCCGCTGGCGCAGCGCGAAGCTGTCGGCAAAGCCGCGCGCCTCGGCCACTTGCTCTGCCGGCAGGGTGCGTGGCGGCATCGGCACACGCATGGTCTTGCCTTGTTGCACCGGAGCATCGGCGGTCCACGTCACTTCCGTCTCGGCATCGCGGCCGATGGCGCGCGCGGCGCCGGTCAGCGCCAGCTTGAAACGATCGAGGGGACTTTCAACGGACAAGGGCGTAAACTTTCAGGCAAGCGTTCCTGCAACCCATAGAGACGCGCGCCGCGCTTTAACAACCCCTCCGTTAGGGCGTGGGCTCAATCGCGCGCCATTCGTTCCAGCATCTCGGTGGCCAGGCTGCGGCCTTCCTCGGAATTGCCGACCGAGAACGAGCTGGAGCAGGTGCGGCTGGTCGCGGTTTCCTGGCACTGCGCTTCGCGTCCATACCTGGCGCTGCCCAGCGAACCGGAGGAGGCGCAGGCATAGCCGGTGGCGCTTTCCTCGCACTGCGGCTGGCGCAGGAATTCGGTGCGGCTGGCGGTTTGCGCACCGTTAGCGGACACCGTTTCGCCCACGGTTGCGCGAGGCCGGTCAAGCGAACAGGAAGCAGGAGTGCGGATGGGTGCGCCGTTATCGTCGTAGCGTTGCGGACCGGTGGCCTGCGCCTGGATGATGTCGTTGTCCGATGAACACGTGGGTGGCGGGCTGGCGGGCTGCTGATTTGCGCGGGCGATGCCGAAATCCCATTCGTCCAGATCAGTGCCATTCGGTTCGATGTCGAACACGATGCGGTCGGCTCTGGGGGCGGCCGGCTGGTCCTGCGCCCGCGCGGGCGCGGCCAACACCACGCACGACAATACGGCGATCACGGCTAGGCGCATGGCAAATCCCCTCCTTTGCCATGCGATGATATATTGCTGTCACCCGCCCTGCCAGATGGGGCACGGCTAGTGACAGTAATTGTCACGGATCAGATACGCGCGGCGGCGCCAAATACGCCGACGAGCAACGGATCGTTGGTGGAACGCGGATCGGCACGAATGGCGGCTTCTTCATAGCCGATCTCGTTCCAGATCACGTCGTTCACCCGGTTGGAGAACGTGTTGGCCACAAAGCCCACGTCCACTCCGGTCAGCGCGGCGAGCAACTGGCCCATCAGCGGATCTTGCGCCACGCGCATCGCCTGGCCCACTTCGGGGACCATGGCTTCCACCAGCGCATTGCCCATTTCCCCGCGCAGGAACGACGTGGCGGCGGTGGGATCGCCGCGCACCAGCGCGATGGCGTTCTGTACCCCGATCACGCGCACGGCATCGGTTACCAGCGGCGCGGCGCGGTATGACGCGTCTTCGGCAATGCCGGCAAAGGCGCGTTCCAGCCGCCCCTTCATCAGGTTGGAGGTGAGAATGGTGGCCAGCACCCCGCCGCGATTGCCCAGGAAGCCTTCCAGCCCCAATTGGGTCACGCCTTCATCCCAGTAGCCGCCATCGGCGGTCAACCGGGCAAAGGCGCGGGTCGAGGACACATAAAGCAGCTGGCGGATGGCGTCGAGCAGGCTCCACCCGCCGGTGGTGGCGCAGGCGGGCAAGGTGAGCACTGCGCCGCCCACCAGCATGGTGCCGATCAGCTTGCGCCGGTCCAGTGTGGTTTCGTTGATAGCTTTCATCGCATTTATCCTTACCCAACCTTGCAGGCAGGGGTCTTGCAACCCCATAGCTGACACCGCCATGAACCGCGTCCGCCTGCTTGTCCTCAATGCCGCCCTCGGCCCGCTGGATTACCGCGTCCCCGAAGGAATGACAGTGCAGCCCGGATCGGTAGTGGTCGCCCCGCTGGGGCCGCGCCACGTGATCGGTATCGTCTGGGAGGAAGAACGCCTGCCGGCGCAATCGGTGCCCGATGCCCGGTTGCGCCCGCTGCTGGGCCTGCTGCCGGTGCCGCCGCTGCAGCCTGAATTGCGGCGGCTGATCGAGTGGACGGCAGACTATTACATCGCGCCGCTGGCCGCAATTGCCCGCATGGTCATCGCCAGCGGCGGCGCGCTGCGCGGCCCTTCGACGATCACCGAATACCGCTTGTCCGGCGGCCTGCCCGAACGGCTGACCCCGCA
>JAZKFK010000182.1:0-11552 GCA_040386475.1 Pseudomonadota bacterium
CGCTTTCGAGCTCTGCGACGATTCGCCAGTAATGCGTGAAGCCATCGCTCGTCGGCCCGATAGTCTTCACAAAGCCGTCGGGCATGGTCGCGGTGAGATATCGGCGCTTCTTCCTCATCAGCATCCCAATCGAATCAGCTGCCTATGAGCTCGCCGCGACGATCATAACCGGCAGTGCGACCACATCTGCAAGCGCCGATTGCAGCGAGCCGCTCGGGTTAGCTGAAGGCCAGATTCCAGGTCTTTGAGCCTGAGCGTCAGCGATCTCGCTCACCTCGCTTGCGTTCTGCCTTCCTAGCTCGGCTTACGGCGGCCGCATGCTCGCGCGCACGCTTCTCCGAAGGCTTCTCATAATGCTGACGAAGCTTCATCTCGCGGTAAACGCCTTCGCGCTGAAGCTTCTTTTTCAATGCGCGGAGGGCTTGGTCAACGTTGTTGTCACGGACGACGATGTGCATATCTTCTGAGTTCTGCATGCGTGGTGGAGGTTATCGAGCGTCGGGTTATAGGCTTACAGCAGGAACTACACGAGCCGAAATGCGTCAGTTGGACCAAAGTCCGCTTTCGGCACCGGCTCACCCAAAACCGCCAGTCTGCTGACGGCCCATGACCGGAAATAGGCTACGGCTCCGATATCATGACTCCAAAGTCTGCGATGGCGATAAAATCAACCCAACACCATCCGCCTGTGCTCAGCACGATGACAGTTTGCGCATAGGCACAACAGGTCCTCCAGCGCAGTCTCATGATCCTTGGTCATCTGGGCCACCGGTACCGTATGGTGGATGTCGAAAATGCCTTCAGCAAGTTCGGGCTGATAAACCGAGTACCAATCAACCTCACAATGTTCGCATGCTAGCCGGCCGTCGTTTGCTATTCTGATGGCCCGACGCTTCGCTTGTGCCGCTTTCGGGTTACGCAATCGTTCGAACTTGAGGTGGTTGATTATCCTGATGTCGCCCTCGGCCCAGGTGCGCTCCTCAGGATCGGGTGGCAGCTCAGCTAGCGCGTTCTCAACCTCTTGCTTGGTCGGCGGCTTGAGGCTGCCCTTCTTGACGATCGCATAGCCCGCATCCTGCAGGATCTGGAAGGACGGTTGGCTCCATCCGGCGGAAAAATGCGCTGGGAAGGCTTCGATGTGCAGCGCTTCTTCTAGCGCCAGGCCGAACACCTTCTTGGGTGCCAAGCGTTCGCCGTCTCGGGTGATCAGATCGTAATCTCGGCTCTCGGCAAAGTTTGGCGCGTCCTCTCCGGCTAGCAGGCGTTTCACCGCCGCGTGCACGTGTTCAGATGTCACCTTGCGCTGCTCGCTGTTTGGCAACCGCTCCTTCAACTTAACGATTACGCGCGGTGTCGATCTAGCGATGATGCCGATGAGCTCTTCGTCTTTTGTCCCCGGAACCCGTAATACAATCCTTCGCCAAGCCCCGTGGCTGCTGCTGCCCTTGTTCATAGCCCGGACCAGGTAATTGAACTGCTCGCTTATCGGCCCTGATAGCTCAGCCGGAGTGGCAATGCGGCGCTGTGCAAGCGGAAGGTGCTGCACGGGGCGGCTATCCAGATATACCTCTGGCTTCAGTGCCCGCGCGGTCAGCCGGGTCAGTATGGCTTCCAGCGCTGGCCTGTAATCAGGATTGCGAGCCGTTGACCCACTGCCGCTGCGGCTATGGACGACGATGTCACCATTGCTGACCTCAACCAGGGCATCCAGTTCGGCACCATCGGCAGCTCGCACTTTAACCCGCTTCATGATCCCACCCTTCATCCAATAGTTTGGCGGCTGGTTGCGGGTGGATGTTCGAGGAACGCCTGTTAGGTGTCACTGTTGGCACCCCTTTGAAGCCTGCAGCTCCTCCCAACGCCGTTGCACCCGCCGCCAAAGTGCAACGCCATCAAGCTCGCCCGCAGCCAACAGCCGATCCTGCTCCATGGCAATGTGCAGCCACCCACTATCGCCGTGCACGCGCTCTACCCACAGCGCCATGCCCCACACCTCCTGGTCAGGTGTTAGCTCGTCGCAGGTGGAGTCATTATTCATCAGGTATTTCTTAAGCCTGTGCGGCTTTACTGCACAATGATCGAATGATCTGGCATAATACCGTCCGATCCTATCATGAGGTGCAAACATGGCGCGCCGTAACAAAAACCCAGTGCCGATCAAATTCGGCAAGGTGTACCGCGCCCAGGCCAGGAAGCGTGAGCAGGCCAAGCGCGTGCGGTTTGCGTTCATGCTGGCTGGATTCACCGGCGCAGGAGCGTTGCTCGGCCTGGCCGGTCTTGCTGCAATGGGATCGTTTAACCGAGACGGCACGGCCCAGGCCGCTGAGGCCTCTTACGACTTTGCAGTTTGTGGCATGGTGCGGCGGACGTGCGTTGTCGATGGCGATACCTTCTGGCTTGAGGGCGTGAAGGTCAGGGTTGCTGATATCGACACTCCGGAGATCTCAGAGCCACGTTGCGATGCCGAGTATGCCTTGGGCATTCGGGCGCGGGATCGGTTCACAGAGCTGCTGAATGAGGGGCCATTTACGCTCGCACCGGTCGGCACACGCGATGAGGACCAGTATGGGCGTAAGCTGCGGGTGGTGGTGCGAGACGGAGTGTCGCTTGGCGATCTGTTAGTGGGCGAAGGCCTGGCCCGGACTTGGACGGGTAGGAGAGAACCGTGGTGTTGATGGGTTGCAGCTAAGGGTCAGTGTCGTGAAACACTGGCCGTCAGATGAGGATGACAAACCCAACCGCCGCTTGGTGGTGGAAGGGTATGCCTGGCTGGCACTGCTGGTCCTGGGTGCGATTGCCATGATGGTGGTTTGGGTGGCACCGGCTTTTGCCCACGGGGGCGGGCTGGCGGCGGATGGCTGCCATATGGACCGCAGCACTGGCGTGAGGCATTGCCACAGAGGGCCGAGTGCGGGCCCGACACAGGCACCACGACAAAGTGGCGGAGGCAGTGAAGCCTATTACCCCAATTGTGCGGCCGCCCGAGCTGCTGGCGCTGCGCCCGTGAGGGTGGGACAACCGGGCTATGCGCGGCACCTTGATCGGGATGGCGATGGCGTGGGATGCGAGTGAAGCTGGGGACCTAGTGGAACTAACCGCCAGCCTTCCCGGCCTGAGCCCCCTCCCCTGCAGCCTCTAGCTGGCCAGCAGGCTAATGTGGTGAAAGGTACAGTTTGCCATGTTTACTGCCGACATAGCTCGGACTGCTTTGTGCCCTTTATGCGGTCGTCCACGCGGCACTTCAGTAATCCCCAAACCGGTCGTGAGCATCAGCACGGCGAGCCACACTGTGGATGAGAGCAAAATTACTCAGAACTACAACGCCTGGATCGTCCTGAGAGCAGACAAATCTTTCAACGGTAAAGTTGGATCTGCAAGACTGCCGAGATCAAAGAGTTCAGCGGATTCAACAAGCTTCCTGCCCTGTACGTAATCCTTGACCGCATTGACGCAGTCGAGGGCGAGGACAACTCCATCCTTAAGGTAGATGACGGAAAAGCTGCGATCCTCGATGCGCCCGCGTAGCACAGCGTGATCGTAACCGATGTTCAATCCGACGGTCTGCAGCTTGAGATCATACTGGTTGGACCAGAACCAGGGCAGAGCTTGGTATGGCTGCTCGATCCCGCAAATTGAGCGGGCCACACTCGCCGCCATGTCGTTGGCGTTTTGCACGCTTTCAATTCGCATGGATGCCCCACCTGCGTAGCGGCAAGCAAAAGCTGCGCAGTCACCAATGGCATAGATGTCTGGCAGCGAAGTGCGGCATAAGTCGTCAACATCGACCCCGTTGGTGCCGCTGGCTCCTGCGTTTGCCAAGGGGGTGGTGGCGGGAACAATACCAATTCCGACAATGACAATCTCGGCGATCAAAAGTTCTCCCGAAGCGAGCCGAACCCCGCTGACCTGGCCGTTATCACCCAGCAGGCAATCGATCATGGTATCGGTCCGCAGGTCGACACCGTGGGCGCGGTGTTCTGCTTCATAGAAGGCTGACAACTGCGGTCCGGCAACGCGGGCCAGTACTCGGTCCAGCGCCTCGACCAGGGTAACCTGGCAACCAAGCTTGACCATTACTGCGGCTGCCTCCAGCCCAATATAGCCGCCGCCGATAACCACCACCTTGCGCCGACCGGCATCAAGTTCTTCAGCGAGGCGGTCAACATCTGCGCGAGTGCGGATTGTATGCACACCTGCCAGGTCGGCACCGACGCATGTCAGGCGGCGAGCATCACCGCCAGTCGCCCAGACAAGCTTTGTGTAAGACACTGTGTCACCGTTGCCGAGCGACAAGCTTCGAGCCTCCGCATTGACCGCCAGCACTTCGGTGTCCAATCGCAGGTCGATGTGCTTGTCGGCCCAGAACTGCAGCGGCCGAATTAATAGGCGTTCGAAAGGCTTGTCCTTCGCCAGGTACTCCTTGGATAAGGGAGGGCGCTCGTATGGCGGCTCCTTCTCACGTCCGATCAGCAGGATCGAGCCGGCAAAGCCGTTTTGCCGCAAGGCAATCGCTGCGGCAGCCCCGCCATGACCGGCACCCACGATAATGACATCAGAGTAGGTCACTTGAGTCCGGGAAAGCGATGGCGCCTCAGTCACCGCGCGACATGCGCTCCACCAGGCGATTGAAGATAGTCACGCCCTTGTCATGCGCAGTCGGCATGATCGAAGGATCGGCGGCATTGGCGATCACCTTGTGCTGGGCCTCGATCATCACCTTGTCTTCGCCGAATGCCATGTCGGCAACGCTCATCAATTGATCGCGCAAGGCCTCGTCACCGTGATCGCGGTGCGGACCCCAGCAGAAGAAATAGCGCGACGTTTCCTCTGTCAGCGGGGTCACAGCCTGGCTGGTGAATGTCACCCCGCTGGTGGCCGTGCCAAAATCCGGGACGCCGAAGTCGCACGCCGCAGCAGTGCCTGCCGGGAAGCTGCCGTTCCACATCAGCAGCACGCCGGGCACGAGGAAATCATAGGTCATGTAAACATCCCGCGGACCTTCGGTCTCGCGTCCAACAGGGGCCGCTGCCCCGGGCATCCAGCGCGATACGCGGACGCCGCGCTCCAGCGGCTCCAGCTTCGGCAAGCTTTGCGCGAATTCCGGTCCAGCCTGAAAACTGTTGGCGTGAACATAGCTCAGGTGGCTGAAATCAAGCAGGTTGTCGTTGATTAGCCGCGCTTCGGCCGCGTAGTCCAGATACCCATGTCCCATGATGTATTCGGGATGATCGGGACCGATAGCCGGCGGGATCAAGGCTGGGTCAGCCTTGGCAGGATCTCCCATCCAGACCCAGATCCAGCTGGCTTGCTCTACCACCGGATACGACCGCACGCGCGCCTGTGGCGGGATCTTGTCCTGCCCCGGGATCTCCACCACGGCTCCATCCGGCGCGAACAGCAGGCCGTGATACATGCACCGCAACCGATCACCTTCGCAGCGCCCAAGCGACAGGGGTGCCATGCGGTGCACACATCGATCCGCCAGCGCCACCACGCCCCCGCTGTGAGGGCGATAGAGGACGATAGGCTCGCTCAGGATCTGCATGGCATAGGGCTTCGCTGCCGCAAGATCGCTGGTCCAGGCGGCAACATACCAGGCGTTCTTGACGTACATGGTTTTTCCTTCAGTCAAATTGCCCCCCTTCCATCCGCTGCTAATGCGCATCCGGATTGCCAAAGTCGGTCAGGCGGGTTTGCGGGCGGTGACGAGCGAGTAGAGGCCCTGCGGCGTCGGGCTGGCTTCCACATCGACAAAACCAGCACTTTTGAGGATCACTTCCAATTCCGCAAAACTGTACTGCTTGCCTTTCGTGCCAAGCAACATGAGCAGCGAGAAGCACGCTGTCTCCAGTGGGCCACAGCCGTCATCATCCATCAGCATTTCGTGCAGCATGATCGTGCCCCCCGGTTCCAACGCGGCAAACGACTTGGCCGCCAGCAAGCGGCAGGTCGCATCAGACCAGTCATGGAAGATGTTCGAGAAGAAGTGCGCGTCGTGCCCCGTTGGCCAGCTTTGCGTGAACATGTTTACCGGCTGTGTGCGCACCCGGGCGGCCACTGGCGAGGCGGATATGAACCGACCGGCCTCGCTACAGATCACCGGGATTTCCATGACCGTTGCCTGCAAGTGCCCCCATGAATTGGCCAGATTGATCGAATAAACCGCCGAGCCGCCTCCCACATCGAGCAGCGAGCGGACCTGGGCAAATTGCGGGAGCAGGGCCACGGCGCGCGCTGCGCTGGCCGAATGGGCATTCATGTAGGCCGTGATGTGCCGCGCCATATCTGCAGGCATTTCACCGCGTTCCCACTCGTCAGCCGCCGAGATATGACCTTCGCCGCGCCCGCCGCTGCGCAGGTTGCTGAGCAACTGATCATGCAGAGCCCGCGCCTCGACCACGCCGTGCAGCGCCGCCGCGCAATAGCCTTCTCCTTCCGGATGGAGCGTTGCGCGGGCGATGGCGGTGGCGCGCCAATTGCCAGCTTGCAGGGTTACGAATCCCAGTGCCGCCAGGACCGCGAGGTGTGCTGCCAACGCCCGCGCATCCACGCCAAGACTAGCGGCAAGCTCATCGGTCGACCGCGCGGTCGCCGATATCGCCGGAATTGTGCCGACTTCGTCCGCCACGGTCAGCACCGGCAGACGATAGAACGATAGCCAACTTTCCCAGATCAGTCGGTCATCGAAGATAGTGGGGAGTGCAGTCATGCCGTTGGCCCCGCCGCTCTTTCGATATCCATCATCTGCTGCAGTTTGCGTCGCCCCAACACGGCGGTGCCGTCGCTTTTCAGCATCAGTTCCTGCGGCAATTCATCCAGCGTCTGGATGATCTTCTCGATTTCGACCGTGGCGAAGATGTCTTCTTCCAGCACCGGCTTCAGGTAGTCGACCATGAATTCCACCCCGTCGCGATCGGGTGAGCCCATGGCGAAGAAGTAATTGGTGGTGAAGGTCTTGGCCGGAGTGACCGCGTGCCACACGCGCGAGCTGTTGAGCACTTCGCCGGCGCGTTCGTGCCCTTGGGCGACGTAGGTGTCACCGATGCCGGCATGAAAGCCTGGAAAGAAGAAATCCATTCCCGAAACCCGGTCAACGGGACCATCGAAATTGAATCGATGCTGCGAAACGGGCGGCGCCGGCGTGTCGCGCATGATCCGGCGGCTGCTGATCCGCCGGTCATTGACATCCCGCTGCTCGGTAGTTGCGGCATCGTCAGGAGTGCCGATGCTGGACGAATGCAGATAGCCCAGGTGTGTCAGGTCGAGCAGGTTGTCGTTGAGTAGCTGATACCGTCCTTCGACATGATGGGCATAGAACGGCTTGGCGTACAAACCCTCGATTTCCAGCCCGATTTCCTCGGGCGTCGGGATCAGGTTTTCGTCTGCCTGGTCCGGGTCGCCGGGCCAGATCCACGCCCACAAGCCGCGCTCGACCAGAGGATAGGCCTGAATCGTGTAGACGCCGGGGATTGCCTGCTGGCTGGGCACGAATGTGCACTTGCCCGCAGAATCGAACGTGATCCCGTGATATCCGCACTGGATCGCATCACCCACCCGCTTGCTGGCACCCAAGGGATAGTGCCGATGCGGGCACCGCCCATGCACCGCTACAGCAGTGCCATCGGCCTTGCGGTACATCACGACCGGTTGGTTGAGAATCCAGCGGCTCAGCAGCTCCTCACCGATCTCATTGCAGAAAGCGGCAACGTACCAGCCATTACGCGGTGCAAAGCTGCCTGGAGTGAACGGATACATGGGCGACTAATCCTTATCCTTCGTTTCGCTTAGAACCGGCGACGCAGGCTGAGAGACCATTCCCGCGGGCGGCCGACCACACCGGACGACAGGCCGAAGTTGACGATGTTCTCACTCGTGGCGACGTAATAGAACTTGTCGGTGAGGTTGGTAACCGCAGCACTCAACTGCCAGTTTTCGTCCGCCGTTTCGTAAGTGATGCGGGCGTTGAACAAACTGCGCCCAGGCACCTGGTTGAACGGGCTGTTGACAGATCCGTAGAAGAAGCTCGATTGATAGGTCCAGTCGAGGCGCGGGGTGACCAATCCGGAGTCCCCCAGATCGATTTCGTATTGCGCGCTGGCGGAGGCATTCCATTCGCTGTTGAACGGCGCGACCATGTCCAGGGTGATGAAAGTCAACGGATCCACCCGGTCATACTGGAAATCCAGCCAGCCAAGCGATCCGGTTAGCGTTAGGCCCGTCGCTGGCCGCAGGAAAGCTTCCAGCTCAACACCCTGCGACGTGCCGTCGCCCGCGTTGGCAGTCTGGCTGCAGGTTGCGCTGGCGCTGGTTGGGCAGAATTGCAGCAAGCGCTGGATATCGCTGTATTCGTTGTAGAAGTACGTTCCGTTGAGAGAGAAGAGGCGACCCGTTCCAGCACGGAAGCCGGCCTCGTAGGTGGTTACGGTCTCGGCGCCGAATGGCTGGACCTGGTCGGGCACGAATGGACGCGGATTGACGCCGCCTCCCTTGAAGCCGGTCGAGACCTGGGCATAGACCATCAGGTCCGGGCTGAAGCGGTAATTGGCACCGAGGCGGAAGTCCCAGCGACCATCCTTGAAGGTGTCCGACAACCCGGTCAGGCCAGCCACCAACCAGTTCGAGGTGAAGGGTATGCCCGAAATGGCCGAACCATCGGCGTTGGACCTGAAGAAGGTGTAGGTCTTGCGATCATCAGTGTGACGCAGCCCGCCGATGATGTTCAGCTTGTCGGTCGGGTGCAGTTCAAGGTTGGCAAACCCGGCGATGCTGCGGTTGCTTGACCGGTCATCCGCGATGAAATCATATTCAAATGTCGGAATCATGATGCGGAACAGGCCGCGATCATCAGCGTCGTAGTAATATGCGCCGACGGTGAAATCGGCAAAATCTCCCACGTTGCCGGTCAGGCGAAGTTCCTGCGTGAGCTGCTCATGCGAGTTGTCGAGGCGTTCCTTCAGGATCGACAAGGGCGCACCGTCGATATCGAGCACCGACACGCCATCCGCCGCGCGGAAGGCAGTGATGGATTTCAGCGCCAGGCTGTCCGACAATTCGACGTCGATTGTCCCCGTCAGGCCCCAGGCTTCGGTGGAGTTTTCCTGCGGATCGGGGAAGGCGCTTGGTGCCACCTGCTGCGGAATGCCGAAGATATCGGTGTAATTGCCGCTGCCCGAGTAATTCTCGTAACTGGTGTAGTCGCGCGCTCCCGTCAGGAAGTGCGGGCCGAACAATACCCCGCCAAACGGATTGCCCGCCACATAAGTGCGGAACTGCTGGGCGGAAAGCGCAGGTGCCAGCCCGGCAAGGTTGGCATAGGTTAGCTTGGTGGCCGGCTGCTGGCTGTTGTTGCGGGCATAATCCCCGCTCACTGTCACTTCGACCCGTGATCCAGTAGGCGCGTAGCGGACCGCACCGCGCAGTGCGAGCACATCAACGCCGCCCTGATGTCCAGTTACGCAGTCGTCCGTGGTTACCGTGGCGACGACTCCGCCCGCCGGATTGACGCAGCCATAATCGAGCAAATCAAAATAGCCGTCGCGCCGGTCATAGGAACCCGACACGCGGGCATAGAGTCCATCGGCGAGAGTGAGGCCGCCACTGCCGCGCAGGGTAAACCGGTCGAGACTGCCCACCCCCGCCTCGATAAAGCCACTGCCATCTTCGTCGGGCCGGCGGGTGAACAGCTTGACAGCGCCACCGAGCGAGTTCTTGCCAGCCAAGGTCCCCTGGGGGCCGCGCAAGACTTCTACCCGCTCCAGGTCAACCAGGTCGAGCACCGCGCCAAAGGTGGTGCCGAAGTATACATCGTCGATATAGATGCCGACGCCCGGTTCGAGAGCGAAGCTGGAATCGTCCTGCCCGATGCCGCGGATATAGGCAGCCAGCGAATTGGAATTGATAGCGGTCGACTGCGACAGGTTCACGTTGGGGACGTATTGTCCGACTTCGGCGATGTTGGTCTGGCTGCGTGCGTCCAGCGTCTCGGCGGAAATGGCCGAGATGGCGAGCGGCGTGTCCTGCAAACGCTGTTCACGAAATTGCGCCGTAACGACGATGACACCATCGGATTGCGGATCTTCTTGCCCTGCACTTGCAGCTTGCTCCTGCGCGACGGCAGGTGCTGCAACGCCAAGCGAAAGCGCGATCAAGCTTGCTGTCGAGGCAAAGCTGGAGCGAACGAAGTGAGCCATATGTGTGATCCTCCCAGATGACCCCATCTGCGGGGGCCTTAACCGCGGACATTATCTCGAAGCGGGACACGCCCCTGCCATGAGAATCTAACGCCGTTCGAATTTATCTAACGCAGTTAGAATTAGATCACAAGCGACTTGTTTTCCGCACTGATGGTGCGAGAACGCGGTTCAAGGAGAACTGCATGATGGCCCGGCGCACGCTGACCAGAGAGATCATCGTTCACGAGGCAATCCAGCTGCTCAAGGAAAGCGGTCTTGAGGGATTGAGCATGCGTGCCCTTGCTACCCGTCTCCGGGTCCAGGCTCCAACACTGTACTATCACATCCCGGACAAGTCGGCGCTGCTCAACGAGGTCCAAACAACTCTGTTCGAAAGCTGTTTCGATCGGATCGGCCCGTGCGCAACGTGGCAGGAATGGATGCGCAATTTCGGTCGCGCAATCTGGGACGTGCAGGAGGAGGCCCCCTTCACCCCCGAGCTTATTCTAACCACCAGGATCGATGAAGAGCACTACAGTCGGACTGTGGCGCGCATAGGGCTCGAACTGGGGCGCTTCGACGCCGATCAGGATCGCCTGCTATTCGTGCAGTCGGCCGTGCAGGCTGTCGTGACAGGCTGGTCGCTGTTCGCTCATGCGCCGCACTCTTCACGATTGACCCAATTTGTCGACTTCCGCGAAGCTGCACTCGATAGTGTCGACAAGTTGGTGGCTGGGTGGAGCGATCGCGTGGTCGAAACCCCCGAGAGCGCAATACTCAGAGGGTAAAAAAGAACCGCTCATGTGGGTTCTGAGCTCGAATAGTCTAAAGTCTTGGCGGATGCACTGATGGGACAGGCAGGAAGGTAAAATGGCGTATCCGATCTGTTGACCGCCAAGCTTCGGACGACGGGACTTAGAGCACTCTCTCCAAGAGCCGACAGTCTGCAAACGCCCCAATTGCTAACATGGCAAAAGGTGTAGAATGCCATGTTTGCTGCCGACTTAGCTAGGTCAGCTTTGCGCCCTCTTTGCTGCCGTTTCTGACCATCAATTAATTTCCCGAAAGCGGACGTATTTGGGGTCGGTTCGCATGTCCATTTCGGGGCTTTTCCCCGCTTTAGCTAGGTTCCAGCAAGGGTTGGACAACCTGGGCCTACGTGATGCAAGGTTACCTTGTGCGCGCACACGCGCCTGGGTTCGGGAGTTAAGCGAACACTTCCGACCCGATCGAGGGAGGGCCGTATGGACGAAGATATCCAGGTGGTAATTGTCGGTGGCAGCCTGGTCGGGCTGACGGCTTCGGTATTGCTCGGATACCACGGTGTACCGCACATCCTGGTCGAACGGCACTCGGGAACGGCGATCCACCCGCGCGCCG
>JAZKFK010000183.1:0-1773 GCA_040386475.1 Pseudomonadota bacterium
ACGTGGCGCTCGATCCCTATACCAGTCACGGGCAGGACGGGCTGGTGGACGATGCAGGCTATGTCCTCAACGATGAGACCGTGGCCGTGCTGGTCGATCAGGCGGTCAACCAGGCCGAGGCTGGCGCGGACATTATCGCGCCCAGCGACATGATGGATGGCCGCGTGCGCGCTATCCGGCTGGCGCTGGAGATGAACGGCCACCCCAATGTGCAGATCATGGCCTACGCCGCCAAATACGCGAGCGCCTTCTACGGCCCGTTCCGCGATGCGGTGGGCAGCGGCGGGCTGCTGAAGGGTGACAAGAAAAGCTACCAGATGGACCCCGCCAATGCCGAGGAAGCCTTGCGCGAAGTGGCAATGGACATTGCCGAGGGCGCCGACAGCGTGATGGTCAAGCCCGGCCTGCCCTATCTCGACATCGTCCGGCGGGTGAAGGATCGCTTCGAAGTGCCGGTGTTCGCCTATCAGGTGAGCGGCGAATACGCGATGATCGAGGCTGCCGTAGCCGCCGGGGCGGGGGATCGCGACGCGCTGGTGCTGGAAACGCTGATGGCCTTCAAGCGCGCCGGGTGCAGCGGAGTGCTGACCTATCACGCGCCGCTGGCCGCCCGCCTATTGCATGGCTGAGCCGCCGTTCCTGACCGAGCGGCTGCTGCTGCGGCCTTTCCGCGACGAAGACCTGGCCGTGTGGCTGGAGCATTTCAACACGGCTGCGGTGCGCGAATACCTGGCCGGGGTGCAAAGCGAGGACCAGGCCAGGGCCAGCTTTGCCCGCATGGCCGCTTCGTGGAACGCCGACGGCTTCGGCTTCCTGGCCATCGAGCGACTATCCGATAGCGTGCTGATCGGCACGTGCGGCATCGGCCGCGTCCTGGACAAACCCGCGCCAGAGCCACTCGCCAGCGGACTGCAACTCGGCTGGCAATTGCGGCCGGAGGCGTGGGGGCAGGGTTATGCTACCGAAGCGGCGCGGGCGCTGCTGGCCTTTGCATTCGACACGCTGGCGCTTGAGACCGTGTGGGCGCAGACCAGCGAGCGCAATCGCGGTTCATGGTCGGTGATGCAGCGGCTGGGCATGACCCGCCGCGCCGAATGCGATTACAGCGACCCGGCCTATCCGCCGCAGGACAATCCGGCGATGGTCTGGTCGATCGACCGCAGTGCGTGGGCGGCGGAACATGGCTGAATTCAGGCTTGAAACCGATCGCTTGCTGATGCGCGGTTGGCGCGAAGGCGATTTCGCAGCATTGCATGCGCTGTGTACCGATCCTGCCGTAATGGCGACAATCGGGCCACTTCATGACGAGGCGAAAACCGGCGCCCTGTTGCTGCGTTTGCAAGAGCGCGAGGCGCGCGACGGCTGCACTTTCTGGGCGCTGGAGCGCAAGTCAGATGCCCGCGTCATCGGCTTTTGCGGCATCGCGCTTGGCACAGTGCCCGCCATTGCGGGGCAATTGGAAATCGGCTGGCGGCTGGCGTCCGACTGCTGGGGCCAGTCCTTTGCCCGCGAAGCGGCGCAGGGCTCGCTGGTCTGGGCGGCACGCGTCCATCCGGATCAGGCTGTCTGGGCGATTACGGCTGTCGGCAACCTTCGCAGTCGCGGGCTGATGGAGCGGCTGGGAATGCGCTATTGCGCGGGGATGGATTTCGACCATCCGCTGGTTGCGCCAGACAGCCCGCTCTTGCCGCACGTAACCTACGTTCTGGATGCCGCCCCATGACCGATCCCCGCTTCCCCTGGGCCACGATCCTGCCGTTTGGCGGCAAGACC
>JAZKFK010000184.1:0-3444 GCA_040386475.1 Pseudomonadota bacterium
GAACGTCCGCGGCCGGACCAGATCGAACCGTGCGCAGCGCCCGGTGAGGATGTAACGGCACCTGCTCCCTGACGGGTAGGGCCCCTGAGGTATTAGATGGAATTCAAGGGACTGAAGCCGATCGTTTATGGCGGTCGTGAAGTATGGCCGCTGGTAGAGGGTGGCAAGGGCGTGTCTGCGACCAACCACATGAGCAGCGGCGCATGGGCGGCGGCCGGCGGCATCGGCACCGTCAGTGCGGTGAACGCGGACAGCTATGATTCGGACGGCAACCCGATCCCGCAGGTCTATCCGCAGCGCACGCGTGAGGAGCGGCATCGGCAACTGGTGCGCTATGGCATTGATGGCGGGGTGGAACAGGTCCGCCGTGCGTGGGAAGTGGCTGGCGGGCAGGGCGCCATCAACATCAACGTGCTGTGGGAAATGGGCGGCGCGCAGGAAATCCTCGAAGGCGTGCTGGAACAGACCCAAGGCATGGTCACCGGCGTCACCTGCGGTGCGGGCATGCCGTACAAGCTGAGCGAAATCGCCGCGCGCTACAACGTCAACTACCTGCCGATCGTCAGCTCCGCACGGGCCTTCCGCGCGCTGTGGAAGCGCGCCTATCACAAGGTGCCGCAGCTGTTGGGCGCGGTGGTTTATGAAGATCCGTGGCTGGCTGGCGGGCACAATGGCTTGTCCAACGCCGAAGATCCGCTGCATCCGGAAGACCCGTATCCCCGCGTCAAGGCGCTGCGCGAAACGATGCGCGCCGAGGGAATCCCCGACAGCCTGCCGATCGTGATGGCCGGCGGCGTGTGGGCTTTGCGGGAATGGAACGAGTGGATCGATAATCCGGAACTGGGGCAGATCGTGTTCCAGTTCGGCACCCGCCCTTTGCTCACGCAGGAAAGCCCGATCCCGCAGGCGTGGAAGGATGCCTTGCGTGAAATCGAGCCCGGTGACGTACTGCTACACCGCTTCAGTCCCACCGGGTTTTACAGCAGCGCCGTGCGCAACCCGTTTCTGCGCTTGCTGGAAGCACGCTCGGCGCGGCAGATCCCCTATTCCAAGGTCGCTGCGGGTGAGCATACAGTGCAGCTGGACGTTGGCGTGAAGGGCAAGAACTTCTGGGTTACGCCCACCGATCTGGCGCACGCGCGGGAATGGGTGGCGCAAGGCCATACCGATGCACTGCGCACGCCTGACGATACCGTGGTTTTTGTCAGCCCGCCCGAGCGCACCGAAATCCGCGAGGACCAGGCCGCCTGCATGGGCTGCCTGTCGCACTGCGGGTTCTCCAGCTGGAAGGACCACGACGATTTTACTACCGGCCGTCTGGCCGATCCGCGCAGCTTCTGCATCCAGAAGAAACTGCAGGGCGCGATCCACGGCGAGCCGCTGGACCAGAACCTGATCTTCGCCGGCCATGCGGCTTACCGCTTCAAGCAGGATCCATTCTATTCCAACAACTTCACCCCCACGGTGAAGGAACTGGTCGACCGGATTCTGACGGGCGATTGAGGTGACGGAAGGGGCGGTGCCGCTGCTTGCTGCGCTGGCCCTTTCGGCTCGCCATGCCTTTTCCAAGCAGACTGTCGATCGGCTGACACTGATTGCCGGAGAAGGTGTGGCGGGGGATGCCCACAGCGGGCACACGGTAAAGCATCGTTCGCGGGTGCGGCAGGACCCAACTCAACCCAACCTCCGCCAGGTTCACCTGCTGGCCGCGGAATTGCTCGATGAATTGAATGCGCTGGGCTTCGCGGTTGGCCAAGGTGAACTTGGCGAAAACATGCTGACCCGCGGCCTTGACCTGGTGGGCTTGCCACAGGGCTCACAACTGCGATTTCCCAGTGGTGCCAGCGTGGAAATCACCGGGCTCCGCAACCCCTGCGGGCAGATTGAGGTGTTTCGGCCCGGTCTGCTTGCGCAAGTGGTGGCCAAGGAAGCCGACGGCACCATCTTGCGGCGGGCAGGCGTGATGGCGATCGTGCTGGCTAGTGGCGAAGTTAGTGTGGGTGATCGGGTAGAGTTAATCTTGCCCGATCAGCCCCACCGTCCGCTTGGGGTCGTGTAACCTAACCCCCTCAATCAAACTCCCACGCCCGCTCACCGTGGCTGGTGATGTCGAGGCCCTGCTGTTCGTCGTCCTCGGTCACGCGCATGGGAATGAACAGGTTGATGGCGATGGCGATCAGCGCGCTGGCGACCGCGCTGAACACGGCGATTACCGCCACGGCCAGCGCCTGCACACCGATCTGGCTGCCCATGCTGCCCGCGCCAACGCTGTCATAGCCCGCGCCGCCAAGGCCGGACGAGAGGAACAGGCCCAGGGCTATGCTGCCCAGCATCCCGCCGACGCCGTGGACCGCGAACACGTCCAGCGAATCGTCGATCCGCAGCTTTATCTTCACCAGCTGGATCGCGTAGTAACAGACCAGCGAGCCGAGGCCGCCAATCAGGATGGCTGCTCCCGGTGAGATGAAGCCGGCTGCCGGGGTAACCGTGGCCAGGCCCGCGATGGCGCCGGTGGCAAAGCCCACCGTGGTTGGTTTGCCGAAAGCGATCCGCTCGATCAAGATCCACACCAGCGCCGCCGTGCAGGCCGCCACGTGCGTGTTGATGATCGCATCGGATGCGCTGGCTGTGGCGCTGAGGGCCGAACCGCCATTGAAGCCGAACCAGCCAACCC
The DNA here is from genome assembly GCA_040386475.1 of Pseudomonadota bacterium. Lineage (GTDB taxonomy): Bacteria > Pseudomonadota > Alphaproteobacteria > Sphingomonadales > Sphingomonadaceae > Alteraurantiacibacter. The sequence goes on from JAZKFK010000184.1 coordinate 2,675, forward strand.
ACAGCAGCACCGCGCCCAGCATGGTCACGCCCGGTGCGTGTGGCAGCAAGGGCGTGCTTGGGAACCCCTGCCGCTTGCCCAGCAGCAGCGCCACCACCAGCGCCGATGCGCCCGCCGTGGTGTGGACCACCAGCCCGCCGGCAAAATCCAGCACGCCCATGCTTGCCAGCCAGCCGCCGCCCCACACCCAGTGGGCCACGGGGGCATAGACGACCAGGCCCCAGATGGCGCAGAAGGCCATCACCCAAGCAAACCGTGCACGATCCACCCAGGCGCCGACCATCAGCGCGGGCGTGATTGCGGCAAAGGTCATCTGGAACAAAGCGAAGGTGCTCTCCGGGATGGCGTAGTCGCCGTAAACCGGATCCATGTTGTACAGCATCCAGTGCTGCCCGCCGCCCAGCCAGCCGCCCAGCGAGGTATCGCCGAACGCGAAGGTGTAACCGACCACGATCCACAAGGTGCTGGCAACGGCAGCAATGGCGCCAACCTGCAAAAATACCGAGAGGAAGTTCTTCGCGCGCACCAGCCCGCCATAGAACAGGCCGAGGCCCGGCAGCGTCATAAGCAGCACCAGCGCGGATGCGGTGATGATCCAGGCCGTGTCACCCGAATTTTCGGCCACTTCTACCACCTGCGGCACTTGCGCGCTGGCAGTAGCGGCGGTGAGCGACGCTACGAGTCCCGCAAGGCTTGCGCCTGCACGTGCGATGCTGCGAAACATTGGTGTCCCCCCTGAGACCCGCTCTGCCGGCGGAATTGTGTGTGGC
>JAZKFK010000185.1:0-4540 GCA_040386475.1 Pseudomonadota bacterium
CCGCACGTATATTATGGCGGGATGCCGCAGGATGATGCGATCCGGTCGATGGAGCTGTTCGCCCGGGAAGTGCTGCCCGAGGTGAAAAGCTGGGAGGCCGACGCCAGCATCGACGAGCGGTTCCTGGAGGCGGCGGAGTAGTCGCGGGTCCGATAGTTGCGACACCGGCGGGTGCAGCGTAAGGGCTGCACCCCATGAGCAAAGTAGAAACTCCACGCCCGATCCGCGGCACGCAGGACATCTTCGGCGCCGAGGCCGAGGGCTTCGCCCACGTGGTCGAAACCTTCGAGCGCGTGCGCAAGCTGTACCGCTTCCGCCGCGTGGAAATGCCGGTGTTCGAGAAGACCGAGGTGTTCGCCCGTTCGCTGGGCGAGACGACCGATGTTGTCAGCAAGGAGATGTACTCGTTCCTCGACCGGGGAGACGAATCGCTGACCTTGCGGCCCGAATTCACCGCCGGAATTGCGCGGGCCTACCTCACCGATGGCTGGCAGCAATATGCCCCGCTGAAGGTGGCGACGCATGGCCCGCTGTTCCGTTACGAGCGCCCGCAAAAGGGCCGTTACCGCCAGTTTCACCAGCTCGATGCCGAAGTGATCGGCGCGGCCGAACCGCAGGCTGACGTGGAGCTGCTGGCGATGGCCGACCAGCTGCTGAAGGAACTGGGCATTGCTGATGGCGTGGTGCTCAACCTCAACACGCTGGGCGACGGCGACAGCCGCGAGGCGTGGCGCGCGGCATTGATCGAGCATTTTTCCGGCGTGCGGGATCAGCTTTCGGAAGATTCGCAGGAGCGGCTGGAGAAAAACCCGCTGCGGATTCTCGACAGCAAGGATCCGCGCGACAAGGCCTTCGTGGGTGATGCGCCGCAGATCGACCAGTTCCTGAGCAGCGAGGCGCAGGACTTTTTCGGCGCGGTGACCTCCGGTCTGGACGCGGCCGGCGTGGCCTGGACGCGCAACCCGGCCCTGGTGCGCGGGCTGGACTACTACCGCCACACCGCATTCGAGTTCGTCACCGACCGGCTGGGCGCGCAAGGCACCGTGCTGGGCGGCGGGCGCTACGACGGGCTGATGGAATCGCTGGGCGGCGCGCCAACCCCGGCGGTTGGCTGGGCTGCGGGGATCGAGCGGCTGGCGATGCTGGTGGGCGAGCGGGAGGCCGCTGCGGCCGATGTGATGGTGGTGCCGCTGGGCGATGCCGCCTCGGCCCACGGCGAGGGGCTGCTGGCCAACCTGCGCCGTCACCACATTGCGTCCGACATGGACTACCGCGGCAACATGAAAAAGCGGATGCAGCGCGCCAATGCCGCTGGTGCCGGGATCGCGGTGATTATCGGCGAAGACGAGCTGGCCAAGGGCGTCGCCATGCTGAAAGACCTCGTCAATGGCCAGCAGCACGAAGTGCCCCTGGGGGACATCGTCGATCATGTCTACGGCCTGCTTGCGCGCCAGGGCCGCGGCGAAGGCCGGCGCTGGGCCTTGCCGCCAGCGCGCGACTGATCGGCATGACCCTGTCCCCCGACCGCCTTGCCCAGATCGCGCACCGCTTTGCCGAACTTGAAGCGCGCATGGCCAGTGGCCAGCTGGAAGGCGAGGCATTCGTCCAGGCCAGCCGCGACTATGCCGAACTGGAGCCGGTGGCCAGGGCCGCCGCCGAAGTCAGGGCCATGCGCGAGGAACAGGCGAGCCTGACAGAAATGCTCGCCGATCCGGAAATGAAGGCCATGGCCGAAGAGGAGCTGAACGCCCTCAAGCAGCGGCTACCGCAGGCAGAACGGGCCCTGAGCCTGGCCATGCTGCCGCGTGACGAGGCCGATTTGCGCCCCGCCATGCTGGAAATCCGCGCCGGCACCGGCGGCGATGAGGCGGCGCTGTTCGCGGGCGATCTATACCGCATGTATGAACGCTTCGCCGCCACGCAGGGCTGGAAGATCGAGCCCGTTTCGATGAACGCCAGCGAAGTGGGCGGCTTCAAGGAAATTGTCGCCAACGTCACCGGGCAGGCCGTGTTTCGCAAGCTGAAGTTTGAAAGCGGCGTCCACCGCGTGCAGCGCGTGCCGGTGACCGAAAGCGGCGGGCGCATCCATACCTCGGCCGCTACCGTGGCCGTGCTGCCCGAACCGAGCGAAGTCGACATGACCATCGACGACAACGACTTGCGGATCGACATTTACCGCTCCAGCGGCGCGGGCGGGCAGCACGTCAACACCACCGACAGCGCGGTGCGCATCACCCACGTGCCCACCGGCATCGTGGTGGCGATGCAGGACGAGCGCAGCCAGCACAAGAACCGCGCCAAGGCCATGCAGGTGCTGCGCGCGCGCCTTTATGAAAAGCGCCGCGAGGAGGCCCACGGCGTGGAGGCCGAGGCGCGCAAGGCGATGGTCGGCAGCGGCGACCGGTCCGAACGCATCCGCACCTACAACTTCCCGCAAGGCCGTGTGACCGACCACCGCATCGGCCTGACCCTGCACAAGCTGCCCGAAATCCTCGAAGGCGGCGGCCTTGGCGAACTGCTCGACGCGCTGACCGCCGAGGACGAAGCCAAGCGGCTGGCGGCACTGGGCGAGTGACTAACGCAGAAGCGCTGCGCCAGGCTGCCACGCGGCTGGCGCAAACCAGCGATACCGCCCGGCTCGATGCCGAATTGCTGCTGGCCCACGCGCTGGGAGTCTCGCGCTCGGACCTGCTGGTGCGGCATATGCAGGATGCTGTGCCGCCCGCTTTCGCCGCCTTGGTGGAACGGCGCGCAGGCCACGGACCACTGGCCTACATCACCGGCTGGCAGGAGTTCTTCGGCCGCCCCTTCGCCGTCTCGCCCGCCGTGCTGATCCCGCGCGCCGACAGCGAGAGCGTGGTGCTGGCCGCGCTCGAAGCAGTGCCAGCCCCGGCCCGCGTGCTCGATTGCGGCACCGGATCGGGCGCACTGCTGCTGACCGTGCTGGCCGAATGTCCCGCTGCGCAAGGGGTGGGGATTGATCGCTCACCCGGTGCGCTGGCCGTGGCGCAAGCCAACGCCGCCGCCTTGGGCCTGGCTGATCGCACGCGCATCGTGGCGGCCGACTGGCACGCCGCCGGCTGGGCCGATAATCTCGGCCAGTTCGACCTGATCCTCGCCAACCCGCCCTATGTGGAAGATCACGCCCCGCTGGATCCCACCGTGCGCGACCATGAGCCGGGCGAGGCGCTGTTCGCCGGTCCCGAAGGGCTTGATGATTACCGCGTGCTGATCCCGCAACTGCTTGCATTGCTGGCGCCGGGCGGCGTGGCAGTGCTCGAAATCGGCTACACGCAGGCGCCCGCTGTGGCACTGATCGCCGCCGACGCCGGGTTCGCTGCCCAGGTCCGACACGATCTGGGCGGCCGTCCGCGCGCGCTCATCCTGTCAACAAGCGGCAATTAGGACTTGGCAAACCTTTTGCGAGTAGCTAACTCCAATGCAGGCCAGTGGTGCGCAGGGGTATGCCTGCACCCGGGCCTTACTCCACATTTGCTCTGAAACCGGCGGCCAACCGCCTTTCCCTGGCGCAAACTCGGAAGTACCCACAGCGGCTGATGCGCTGTGACCTGAGGGGTCATGCGACCGGTAAAACACACCAGCCGGTCCCAATAGGAAACGGATTTCCTTTGAACAACCAACGCAATAACAACAACAACCGTCGGCGCGGCCGTGGCAACAATCGCGGCACTAGCGGTGGTGGTGGCGGCAATCCAGTTAACCGGATCGATAGCCGCGCGCGCGGCAATGCCCCGCAGATGCTCGAGAAGTATCGCAAGATGGCGCACGAAGCCTCGCTGAACGATGACCGGGTGCAGACCGAATATTATCTGCAGTTTGCCGATCACTATTTCCGCGTCATCGCCGATTCCAGGGTGCAGAAAGACGAGCAGCAGGGCGGTCGTCAGGGTCGGCCTGACCAGCAGGAAGACGACGGCGAATTCTACGGCGACGACCGGTTCGAGGAAAATCGCCGTCCGCAGCAGCAGCGCCAGGATCGCGGCACCTCGTCGCAGGGCGATGACCAGAACGACAACGAAGGCCAGCGCGGCGCCGAGGGCGATGCCTTCGAAGACGAGAACCCCTTCACGCAGCCCGCAAGCACAAACAACCAGTCGCGCCCGCCGCGGCAGGATCGTGAAAATCGGCCTCCCCGTGAGAACCGCGAAAACCGTGAGAATCGCGCAGAGCGTGAGCCGCGCGAAGCCCGGGAGCCACGCGCAGAGCGTGAACCCCGCGAGAACCGTGAGCCCCGCACGGATCGTGAACCACGTGAGACCCGCGAAGTCCGCGAACCGCGCGCCGAGCGGCCCCGCCAGGAGCGCCGCCCGCGCCGCGACGAGCAACCGCAGGACGAGCCCGCTCTGGCGTTCGATCCCGGCTTGCTGCCACCGTCGATTCCGCGCCCCGCTGAGCCCAGCGAAGCCGCTGCGCCGGTTGCCGGTGAAGACGGGCCCGCCCCCAAGCCGCGCCGTCCGCGTACCCGTCGCCGCAGCGAGGGTGAAGGCGGCGACGAAACGCTCGAAGCCATCGGCTGATC
>JAZKFK010000186.1:0-2853 GCA_040386475.1 Pseudomonadota bacterium
TTTCCTCGGCGCGCATCATGCGCTCGTTGCGGAATTCGGCCGACAGCACGCGCAGGGCAGATGCCAGCGGCGTACCATACCGTTCGGTCTGGATCATCGTGGTCACCACGCCGCGCACGGCATCCAGGTCCACCCGATAGGCGAGGTTTTCGAAGGCCTGGCGGCGTTCGGTCAGGAATGCCAGTTCGATCGCGGTGAGGGCGAATTCCTCGCCCAGTTCGGGATAGGCGCGGCCCAGTTCGCGGCTGACACGGCCGAAGGCAGCGTCCACCGTCAGGCCCGCCTCGGCGCAGATCACCAGCAGGTCGAGCGCGTCCGGCAGACCCTTCTGGATCAGCTTGGTGCGCTTGGTGGCGATGTTCTTCAGGTAGACTTCAGGCCCCTTGTAACCGGCGATCACCAGCGCAGCGAAGCCCATGAAACGCTTCATGCTGCCCCAGTCGGGGAACATTTCGGTCCAGTACAGCACGACCACGCCGATCAGGCCCAGCACCACTGGCAGAACCATGCGTGCAAACAGCACGACCACGGCCAGTTCCTTGTTGCGGATGCCCGCCTGAGCCAGCTTCTGCTGGATCATCTTGACCTGGCTTTCCTGGAGGACCTTCATGCCCTCCATGGTTTCCTTCATCTTGTCGGTCGTCTCGGTGCGACGGACAAGGCTCTGGCGCTTGCGCGAGCCGGCGGTGAGCATGCCGGTCTTGAGCTCGGCCCGGCGCGCATTGAGCTGCTTGACCCGCTTGCTCATCGGATCCTTGACGGTGATCGCGGCATAGATCGCCAGCATCACGGCGGCGGCGGCAATGCCGATCAGGATCGTGCCGACGAGGATTACGTCGACGCCGAGCAGCGTGGGGCCGGTTGGTTGGGAAATCATGGCTGCGCGCTTTCCTTAATGCTCATCTGGGCTCAGATTTCGAAGCTGACCATCTTGGCCATGATGAACCCGCCGATCGACATCCACACCATGCCACCAAGGCCGGCGATCATCAGGCGTTCGTCGATGAAAAAGCCCGACAGGTAATCGGGGTTAACCCAGTAGACCATGCAGAACACGGCAAATGGCAGCGCGCCCACGATGTAGGCCGAAGCTTTGGATTCCGAGCTCATCGCCTTGATCTTCAGCTTCATCTGCGCGCGCTTGCGCAGCACGTCGGCCAGGTTCGACAGGGTTTCGGCCAGGTTGCCGCCCGTTTCGCGCTGGATCGCCAGGGTGATGACGAAGAACTGGAATTCGGCCGTGTTGAGCTTGTTGGCGGTTTCCTGCAGCGCTTCTTCCATCGTGCGGCCGATCCTCATGCGTTCGGTCACCGCGCGGAACTCAGAACCCACAGGGCCGGGCACTTCGTTGGCCACCACGCCCAGCGTCTCACCCACCGGCAAGCCCGAGCGCAGGCCGCGCACGAGCAGTTCGATCGCGTCGGGGAACTTGGCTGTGAAATTGTTGATCCGCCGATTGATCAGGAAATTGACCACCAGGTGCGGCAGGCCGGCACCGATCATCAGGCCGGCGACCAGGCCCAGCAGGGCTGCGCCGGTCTGGATGAACAGCACCGCAAAGATGACCAGGCCAAGGCCCAGCGAGACGTAGAGGTACTGGTTGATCGACCAGCTCATGCCGGTACGTTTCAGCCGCAGCGACAGTGCTTCAACACGGCTGCCCGAGCCAGCTTTCATGAACTGCTTGGGCTTGCGGTTGGCGATCGCCTTCTTGAGCTGCGATTCCACCTTGTCCTTGGTGCTTTCGGAGTGGCGATAGCGCACGGCCTGCAGGCGACGCTGGCTCTCCTTGGCGGCCGAGGGGCCGGACAGCAGCATATAGCCCAGGATCATCAGACCCATCAGGCCGCCACCCACCAGCAGGAGCTGCACTATGCTCATGATCGTCCCTTGCCCTCTTGCCTGTTGTTTCTAGCATTACCGGGCCGCCGCCGCCTTCCGGTGAACGGAAGGGCGGCGACGCCTGGTCGGAAATTATTCGGCCGGTTCGACCGCGAGCTTGTCGCTTTTCTTCGCCAGCAGTGACTTGAAGTCGAGCTTGCCCAGAAGCGACGTGGACTTGCCCGCCGCAGCCATGCCGGCACCCTGGTCGCTGGCCACGCCGACCACCGCATTGGCGATCTCGCGCAGGACGGCGACCGCCTTGGCGCTCTTGTTGGCTTCGGCGAAGGTCTGCCCCAGCTTGGCGGCATTGACCCCGGCCTTCTGGTCGAGCGGGATCATGAAATTGATCTTGCGTTCGATCGAGGCTTCGAAATCGGCCCTGGTGATCTCGGTCGTGCCTTGCGGCACCTTGTTGCACACGATCATCGGCTGCGACGAAGGCGCATTGGCCTTCAACCACGAGAGGATGCGGATCGTGTCGCGGGCCGAAGCCAGCGTCAGTTCGGTCACCAGCGTCACCACGCCCACTTCCGCCAGCAGGTGGGGGAAGTTGATCAGCATGTTGCGCGGCAAGTCGATCACCGTCACGTCGAAAGCCGAACGGAACTCTTCCTCCAGTTGCAGGAAGGCGCTGCCGTCGGTCATCAGCGGGGAGTTGATCGGCGCTTCGGCCGACATGATCGCCAGCTTGTCGTTGGCGCGGATCATGGCGCGTTCGATAAACAGCGTGTCGATGCGGCTGGGGTTCTCGATCGCGTCGGTCAGGCCGCGGCCCGGCTCCAGATCGAGGCACAGCGCGCCGGTGCCGAAATGCACGTCGAGGTCCAGCAGCGCGGTCGAGCGGTTGTGCTCGGTCGAGAACATCCACGCCAGCGAGGTGGCCAGCGTGCTGGCGCCTACGCCGCCACGGGTGCCGACAATGGCATTGGCAATGTGCTGCTTTTCGCCATCGGCATCGGCATGCTTGGG
>JAZKFK010000187.1:0-3909 GCA_040386475.1 Pseudomonadota bacterium
CGTCGGCGCCGATTTCCAGCCCCACGATGCGGTCGGTCGCCTCGCCGCGCGCGGTGAGGAAGATTACCGGCAGATGGCGACCTTCGATCAGGTGGCGGCACAGCGACAAGCCGTCCTCGCCCGGCATCATGATATCCAGCAGGACCAGATCGGGCTTGCGTTCAGCCAGGATAGCGCGCGCCTTGGCCGCATCGGATGCCTGTTCCACCACGAAACCCTGGCGCGACAGATAGTCGGCCAGGGGCTCGCGCAGGCTTGCTTCGTCATCGACCAGCAGCAGCCGGATTTCCGTCTGTTCAGACATAATGGAGTGGAACTGCCCCCTTTTCGGCGCCTTGACTAGAGGCTGGCTAACCTAGCTGGCGCTTTGCGTGCGGCCCAGCTGACGCACGGCGCGGCGTTCCTCGCGGGTAACGGTGCCGTTCTTGTCAGCGTCGGCGGTATCGAACCGGGTGAGCATGGCGGCGGTGAATTCGGCCTGGGTGATGGCGCCGTTGCTGTCGGCATCAGCCGTTTGCAGCATCTCACGCCCACCGCCCATCATGCGGCCATGCATCGGGCCGCGCCGCCCTTCGCCGCGGGCCATGGTATTTCCCCGCCGACCTTCACCGGAACCCGTCTGGCGGTGCTCCTGCAACTGGTCGCGGTGGGCAGCAAATTCGGTGCGGCTGATGGCATCGTCGCCATTAGTGTCGAGCCGTTCGAAGCGGGCCTCGCCCCGTGTTTCGGTGCGGGCATCGCGGTCAGCCTGGGTCAGCTGGCCATCGGAATTGACGTCAAGCCGGGCGAACATCGTGGCGGCGTGGGTGGCGGTCACTTCGCGGGTCATGGGTTCGCGCACCGGGGGCGTCGGCTGGGCGATGGCCGTGATGGTCATCACCGAGAGCGTGGAAGAAGCGACCAGGATCGAGACTTTGCGCAGCATGGGAATGGTCCTTTGATGGAAAAGCCCCTGTTTGGAGCAACGGGGCGCCGCCGATTGAGGGAGGGGGAGGGTGGCGGCGCCTCCGTTGCCTTGGCCTGCTTCTAGCCTCGGTTTGTCGCACCTTTATGCCCGCGCCCCATCAAAGTGTCGCAATTTGTCACGCTTTCGCCCAGCCGTTCACCGGTCGGAAATGTCGCCGGTTCCCACCGCTCACAGTGGCGCGCAAGCCTGGTCCAGCCAGGCGCGCGCATCGGCTTCGTGCAATTGCGGAGCGACCACGGCGTGCACGCGGGCATGGTAGGCATCCAGCCACGCGCGCTCCGCCGGGGTCAGCAGGTCCGCGTCCACCAGCGCCTTGTCGATCGGTGCCAGCGTCAGCGTCTGGAACCCCAACCATTCGCCTTCCATGCCGGGAATGTCGCGCGGCTCAACCAGCACCAGGTTCTCGATGCGGATGCCGTAAGCGCCGGTCTTGTAATAGCCCGGCTCGTTGGACAGGAACATGCCCGCCAGCAGTTCCTGTTCGCCGCCGGCCTGTCCTCCGCGGGGTTTGGCGATGCGTTGCGGGCCTTCGTGGACGGCCAGGAAGCTGCCCACCCCGTGCCCAGTGCCATGCGCGTAATCGAGGCCCGCGCTCCACAGGAATTGCCGTGCCAGAGTATCCAGCTGCGATCCGGTGGTGCCTGCCGGGAAGGTCTGCACGGCCAGCGCGATGTGGCCCTTGAGCACGCGGGTATAGCGGTCCCTGACCTCTGCTGGCGGCGCATCGGGGCCGATCCACACCGTTCGGGTAATATCGGTGGTGCCATCGGGATACTGCCCGCCGCTGTCCACCAGATAGACGCTGTTAGGCTCCAGCAGGCGGTTGGTCTCCTCGCTCACGCGGTAATGCACGATGGCGCCGCTGGGGCCGCTGCCGCTGATGGTATCGAACGACAGGTCACGCAGGTCGCCCACCGCCTGGCGGAAGCTTTCCAGCTGCGCGGCGGCGCCCAGTTCGTCAACCTCGCCTGCGGGACCCCTGATGCTCAGCCAGTGGAGGAAGCGCGACACGGCGGCACCATCACGCGCCTGCGCGGCCTGGTGTCCGGCGATTTCGGCGGGGGTCTTGGTGGCCTTGGGCAGCACGGCGGGATCGGGCAGCGCGACAACCTCGGCCCCGGCCTGCTCCAGCGCGGTGAACACGGCGGCCACCGAGCGTGCCGGATCGGTCGCCACCCGCTGGCCCGCATATTCCGCCAGCGCGGCGGCAAACTGGTCGCGCGGACGCACTTGCACCGCGTTGCCCAGTGCGGCGGCGACTTCGGCGGGCACCTTGCCGGGCGCGATGAACCACTGCGCCGTGCCATCGGCGTGGACGGCAAGGTAGGACAAGGCCACCGGCGTGCGCTCCACATCCGCCCCGCGAATATTGAGCACCCAGGCCACCGAATCGAGCGCAGAGATCACCACTGCGTCCAGTCCCTCGGCCTTCAGCAATTCGCCAATGGCCGCGCGCTTTTCGGCGCTGGAGCGGCCGGTCAGCGCCTCGTCCTGCAGGAAAGCGGGGGCGGGCGAAGGTTCGGGCTGGTCCTGCCACACCGCATCGATCGGGTTGCTGTCCACCGCCACCAGCGCGGCCCCGGCCTTCTCAAGCCGCGCGGCGACGGCCTTGGCCCATGGCTTGGTGTGCAGCCACGGATCGTAGGCTACCTTGCCGCCTGCGGGCACGTTCTCGGCCAGCCAGTCCGCCAGCGAATCCGCCGGAACCGACCTGTAGTCATACAGCCGCCCGTCCACCTGGTCGCGCACTTGCAGGGTATAGCGGCCATCAACGAAGATTGCGGCGCGGTCCTTCAGCACCGCCACGGTGCCGGCCGAGCCGCCGAACCCGGTCAGCCAGGCCAGCCGCTGGGCATAGCCGCCGACATATTCGCTCAGGTGCTCGTCACTGATCGGCACCACGAAGCCGTCCAGCCCACGCCGGGCCAGTTCCTCGCGCAGGGCGAACAGGCGAACTTCGTGGGTTTGCATCAGCATGGCAAAATCCTGTTGGCCGCAAAGGGGCCGTTTTGTGGTTGTGAATGTAACCAAATTCTCTAGCACAGGCCTCCGCCTGTGCCACCTGCTGCATGATACAAAGGTTGTCCGCCCAATGAAATGGACCTTACCGCTTGCCGCCACCGTGTTGGCGTGTACCTGCGCCCCAGCCGTTCTGGCCCAATCGAGGACAAGCGACCCCGTGACCGAGCAGACGCCTACCACTCCCCCTCTCGCTGAACAGCGTGCCCATACCTACAGCCGCTTCGGGATCACCATCGAGGATCCGTATTACTGGCTGAAGGACCACAGCTATCCGGTGGTCGATGATCCCGCTGTGCTGGCCTACCTCAACCAGGAGAACGCCTATTTCGAGCAGGCTATGGCGCCCCACGCGCCGCTGGTGGAAACGCTGTTTGCCGAAATGCGCGGGCGGCTGAAGGAAGACGAATCCTCCGTTCCGCAGAAGGACGGCGAGTGGGTCTACTGGTCCGAATACGAACCCGGCAGCGAATACCGCAAGTACTACCGTCGTCCGGTTGATGGCGGCGAGGCGCAGTTGTACCTCGACGCCAACGCGCTGGCCGAAGGGCACGAGTATTTCTCGATCGGCGATATTTCGATCAGCCACAACGGGCGCCTGCTGGCCTATTCAACCGATACCAGCGGCGAGGAACGCTACACGGCGCGAGTCAAGGATCTGGTGACCGGCGAACTGCTGCCCGACACCATCGAGGGGACCAATTCGGGCCTCGTCTGGGCGGCAGACGATACCATGCTGGTTTACGGCGTGGCCAATGCCAACTGGCGGGTGGACAACGTGCGCGTGCACCGGCTGGGCGCCGATGCCGCCACCGACGTGGAGATTTACCGCGAGGCGCAGCTGGGCTTTACCGTCCATGCCGGCCTGTCCGCCAACGAGGAGTGGCTGATCCTCTCCACCGGCGACAACGAGACGAGCGAGA
>JAZKFK010000188.1:0-5578 GCA_040386475.1 Pseudomonadota bacterium
GGCGTGGCGGCGGCCTTGGCGGGATCATGAACATGATGCGCGGCGGCAACCAGACAGCGCACGAACTGGTGCTGCGGCTTGGCTCCACCCGCGCAGCCAGCGGAACGCCTGCCGCCGATCACTTCATGCCGCAGGGTGCGGGCCTTGGTGCCTCGGTGCCGCTGGTTACCCCCACACCCACCCCGCGCGGCACCGAGGAGCCGCGCCAGCCCGGACAGCAGGAACTGCCGCGCGGCCGCCTGCTGCTGTTCTGGGGTTGCGGTGAGCATGCGCCTGCCGGGCAGCCGCTGATCCTGGATTTCGCCCGCATGGCGCGGGGCGAGATTCCTGCCGGGCTCTATGCTCAGGGCCTCAACCTGCCCGATGATTGGGAGGTGCTGGTCTCCAATAGCACGACCTATGGCGACTGGCCGAATGCGCGCAGCGAACAATCTGTCCCGGCCACTTCGTCGCTTCTGGGCGCACACCGGGTGGCGGGCAACTATTCGCCGGAGATCAGTTTCACTCTGGCGGAGGACTTCATGCCCGCCTTGAATCCCTCGGGCACGGCCATGCCCAGCGGAGCGGTGCGGTTGGCTTGGGCTAACCTGATCAAGGCGACCAGCTATTACGCATGGGCCATCGGCGCCGGTGGCAATGGGAATGACCGTGACATGGTGTGGTGGGCCAGCAGCCGCACGCAGCAGTTTGGCGGGCCGATGGCGAGCTGGATCTCACCATCGGCCGCCGCACGCTATGTTCAGGCGGGCACGTTGCTGGCACCCGGCACCACCGAATGCGTCATCCCGGCCGAGGTCAAGGCGGCGGGCGGAGAAGCACTGATGACAAGCCTTTACGCTTATGGTCCGCAGGTTGATTTCGCTTATCCGCCGCGACCGGCCAGCAGCCGCACTGCTTGGCGGCCCGAATGGATCACCCGCGTGCGCTTCCGCTCGATGGCAATGGTGATCCCCGGCATGGACATGGGTGGTGGCCGTGAGGACGGCAGCCGCACCGGAGGCGAGGGTGACACCGCCCAGCAGACCCCCGCCAAGCCGCGCTGCCGGGGCTTGCGCGGCATTGCCGAGCGTGCGGCGGGCCTATGCGAATAAGGGCCTTTGCGAAGAAGTCTAGGCCAGTAAGCGCTTAGCTCGCCTGCAATTCACCCAGGAATTCGCGGATTCGCGCAGCATTATAGCCAAGGTCCGACAAGCCCACGCGACTGACCGAACGCATGTCTACCCGGCTGGAACCGTCAACCACCGGGGTGACCTTGACGATCACATCGTCGCGGAAGCGCAGGTAACCGGCATAGGCGGTGGCTTCCAGTTGCAGGCCCTGGGCATCGACGTTGGCAATGGTCCAGCCCTTGCTCTCGGCGAGCGCACGGGCATCGGCCAGCACTTCGGACGGGTTCTTGTCGATCAGGATCGGGGCAATGTCCGGATAGCCCTGGCGGTGCGCGGCGCGCCATTCCTCAAGGCTGGCGAAGGGGATCAGGTTATCTTCGCGCAGGGAAAGCGTGGCGAACTGCGGCGGATTGTCGACATTGGTGGTGATGTCATGCAGCGCTGGCGCCGCTCCGGCAGGGCGGATCACGGCAAAGTACATTGCGCCGATCAAGCCCAGTGCCAGCACCAGGCCAACCGCTGCCTTGCCCGACGGCACCTTCTTGATGCGGGCCACGATCAGCGCGATTACACCGGCAACGGCCACGGCGGCGGCGGGCATCATCATGGACATGAAGCCGATGAACCCGGCCAGCTTGTCGATGATGTCGTATCGCGCCAAGGTCAGCGAGCCGAGGCCGACCACGATGGCCAGCACGCCCCCGCCGAGCACGAAGTTGTTCAGCCAGCCCGGCCAGCGCGCGGTCGGCTTGAGATTGCGCTCCGCATCCGACCCAATCTCGATCGGTTCTGCGGACGGGGCTTCTTCCGGTGTGCTGGCCATGGGTGCTGATCCTTCCCTGTTTGGCTTGGAGAAGGTCATATTCCATAGGCAAGGTCAACCGGTCAAAAGTGCAGGTGCTTGCCAAGCGCGGCCACTGCTGCCATCGGGCGCGCATGGCCGATAGCCTTATCCTCGAACTCGCCGATTTCGTGCAGCTGGTGCACACCGGAATCTATTCGGAAGAGACCGGCCAGCCGCAGCCGCTGCAATTTACCGTGCAGGCAAAACTGCGGGTGGAGGATCATTATGATCCCGATACGCCGCTGGACGCATCGAAGAATTACATGGATCTGAAGTTCGCCTGTTCGGACGGGCTGGGCACCACGCATTACAAGCTGATCGAGGCGGTGGCCGATCATGTGGCCGAAACGCTGTTCCTGCAGGATGCGCGGGTAGAGCAGGTCAGCGTCAAGATCATCAAGCTGGCCTTGAGCGAGGCGGACGAGAAAATCGGCATCACGCTGGTGCGCGAGCGGCGGTGACAGGACAGGTTCCCTGCATCATGGCTACGGGGCTGCCGGACGATCCGGTGGCCGCTGCGACCGCCTTTTACGCCGACATCGTGCCGGATCTGCGCGCGGCTCCTGAACGGTCGTCGCTGGCCGTGCTGTTTGCCCCCGCCGACCACAGCCACGCTGCCTGGCGGCTGGCGGCCATCCAGCAACTGGCGCGCGATGCGGCTCCCGCCACGCGGGTCAATGCCGTGGTGGTCAACCCGGCCGACGAGGAGGGTACAGCAGAAGTGATCCGCTTTGCCCTGACCGCGCCGGGGATCACCGGGCAGATCATTGAAGTCGCCAATACGGCGAAGGTGATGGCGTCAGGGCCTGAGAGCGCCTAGAAAGGCAGCTGATGTCCTGTTCCACTCCCCTGGTCGACGCGTTCAACCGGCGCATATCCTACCTCCGCTTGTCGGTGACCGACCGGTGCGACCTGCGCTGCACTTACTGCATGCCCGAGCGGATGGAGTTCCTGCCCAAGAAGGATGTCCTCAGCCTGGAGGAACTGCACAAGCTGGCGCTGGGCATGATCGACCGCGGCATCACCAAGATTCGCCTGACTGGCGGCGAACCGCTGGTGCGGCGCGACATGGTGGAACTGATCGGCGCGCTGGGCCGCAAGCTGGGTGATGGCCTGGACGAACTCACGCTGACCACCAATGGAACGCGGCTGGCAGAGTTTGCCGAGCCGATTGCTGCGGCGGGGGTGAAGCGGATCAACGTCAGCCTCGATACGCTGGATGCCGGGCTGTTCCGCCAATTGGCGCGCCGCGACAAGCTGGGTGACGTATTGCAGGGCATCGCCGCTGCCAAGGACGCGGGCCTGAAGGTCAAGATCAACACCGTGGCGCTGAAGGGCCTGAACGAGGACGAGATCCCGTTCCTGGTCGAATGGGCCCACGCCCACGGCCACGACATGACGCTGATCGAGGTCATGCCGCTGGGCGAGGTAGAGGGCGACCGGCAAGACCATTACCTGCCGCTGCCCGCCGTGCGCGACAAGCTTGAGCAGCGCTTCACCCTGACCGACAGCGACCACCGCACCGGTGGCCCGTCACGCTATGTCCGCGTGGCCGAGACTGGCGGGCTGCTGGGGTTAATCACGCCCTTGACCAACAACTTCTGCGCCAGCTGCAACCGGATCAGGGTGACCGCCACGGGTGAGCTTTACGCCTGCCTTGGCGGGTCCGAGAAGGTCGATCTACGCGCCGCGCTCCGGTCCGACGATCCCGACGGCAACCTCGATCGCGCGCTGGACGAGGCGATGCGCATCAAGCCCGAAAAGCACCACTTCCGCATCGGTGCCGGCGAAGGTCCGGCCCAGCCGCGCCACATGTCGGTGACCGGGGGTTAAGCGCATGGCCATTCGGCTGGTGTTCCTCGGCAAGCTGGCTGACCTGGCCGGAACGGGCGAACGTGAGCTGCCCGCACCGCTCGATTGGGCAGGGCTGATCGCCGCGCTGCCCGGCCCGCTGGGTGAGGCGGTGCAACAGGACCGCACCCGCGTAGCCATCAACGGGCTGCTGCTGGCCGATAAGGCCACGCTGACCGCCGTGGATGGCGATGAAGTTGCGCTGCTCCCTCCCGTCAGTGGCGGTTGATATGGCGCGCGATGTCCGCCTGCTGACCACGCCGTTCGATCCTGCGCAGGAGACTGCCGCGTTCGGCAAGGCGCATCCCGGCTTTGGCGGGCTGTGCAGCTTCGTCGGCGAAGTGCGGTCTGACGATGCTGTCGAGGCGCTGGAACTGCTGCATTACGAGGCGATGACGCTGGCGGGCATGACAGACCTGGCGGACCGCACGATTGCTCGCTTCGGGCTGCTGGGTCTTCTTATCATCCACCGTGCGGGCGTTATGCGTCCCGGCGAACCCATCGTGCTCGTGTCCGCCGCTGCCCGCCATCGGCGCGAGGCGATCCAGGCGGTCGATTTCGCGATGGATCACCTGAAGTCCGATTCGTGGTTCTGGAAGCGCGAATTGCGCGATGGCGCGTGGACCTGGATCGAACCGCGCGCGCAGGATCACAGCGACCTTTCCCGCTGGGCCTGAAATCCGCTGGGCCTGAAATCCGCTGGGCGTGAAATCCGCTGGGCGTGAAACTTCCGTCGCGCCTTTGACTTGAATCAAAGCTCCCACCGCCGATTCGCCGCATTACGATCCTCGTTGAAAGGGATCGAAAGGGCTGGTTCATGGCACAGAAACTCAACCGGGAAATGATGGCCGCGCAGGCCGATGTGCATGCCGCCATGCCGGTTGCCGCGCAGGCGCATGAGGTTGATCGCACGTTCGAGCTGCCTGCCGCGCTCTATGGCGCCACCGTGGCCTGCTACCTGACCTTTCTGGCCATTACCGCAGCAGCTTTCGGCAATCCCGAACTGATCATGCCGATGGCGATATTTACCTTCTTCATCGTTGCCGGGTTCGGCGTGCCGACCGTGTGGGCCAGGATGGAGCCAGCCAAGCTGGCACAAGCGAAAAGCTGGATGCGGTTCCAGCGTGACGGAATCAAGACCCTTACGGGGCACAACACCGCAGGCGAAGCTACAGTGCAGGTACTGATCCTCCCGGTACTGATCGTCGCTTGGGGTTTGGCGGTTGTGACCATTGCCGCCTTGGTGCGGTGAACCCACGACACGCGAAGCGGGTTCGCCCACCTCGTGCCCCGTAAACGCGCGGGACTTGTTTCGGCCAAATCCGAAACCGGTCCCGCGCACATTTTTGTAAATTATCCTGTAATTCAATTAGTTGGCCAATTTAATTAGCTGGCCAGTTTAACTAGCCGGTGAGCGCGCCCAGCAGGCGGGCAATCACGGCATCTTCCTCGGCCACCAGGCGATCGGCCTCGGCCTTGGCCGCCGTCGCCCGTTCAATCGCGTCACCCGCTGTCGACGCATCGACATAGAGCCGGTCAATGTCGGCCAGCGCGATAATGGCGGCGCTGCGGCTCGATTGCAGCCCGGCCACGGCCACTTGTGCGGCAGACCACGCATCCGATCCCAGCGCCGATCCCGCGGCATTGCTTACCGCGCGCTGCGTGGCCGGCGTGGCAGCGGTGAAGGCCACGTGGCTGGTGCGCACTGTGGCCAGCAGTGCGTCCAGCTGGGCCAGCGTGGCAGGCGCGAGTGGTGCGGGCGCGGTAACGGGAG
>JAZKFK010000189.1:0-3711 GCA_040386475.1 Pseudomonadota bacterium
CGCGACGGAAGGGCGCTGATACGTGGCGGACCGCCTTATGGTGCGAACGTTCGGCTTTGTGCCGGGACGCCCGCGCCGGTCATCTCCTCCGCATCGTGAGACCGGAGGAAGGTCCATCTGCTGCGCTGGCCAGCCACATCAGACGCCAATCGGGCTGCAGCGATTGTGGGGCTGTAGGAAAGCGGAATCTGCACCGCGCTGAGCCGCCAACGCCGTAACATCCCTGTCACACTGTCGCCGTTCCGACGCCAAACCGAGACTCTGCTGCAACAATTGCCCGCCATAGGCGCAGGAGCGACCAAGGCGGCAAGAGGGTCCTCAGGCATGTTTGGCGACTATCTGGATGGCCCGCTGGGCAACAGCTTCCCGCAGACCGGTCACTTGCCGGACGTGGAGCGGCACGTGCCTGCGGTTCCCGAGCGATCGACCGGCGAGCGGCGCCGCTTCCGCACCATCTGGATCAGCGATGTCCACCTGGGCACGCGCGGCTGCAATGCGAAATTGCTGATCGATTTCCTCGACCATACCGACAGCGAGACAATGTACCTGGTGGGCGACATCATCGATGGCTGGCGGCTGAAAAAGAAGTTCTACTGGCCCGCCGCGCACAACGATATCGTCTGGCGCATCATGAAGCGCGCCAAGCGCGGCACCCGCGTGGTCTATATCCCCGGCAACCATGACGAGATGTTCCGCCAGTTCACCGGGCTCAATTTTGGCGGGGTGGAGATCAGGCGTGCGGCGTTCCACGATACCGCCGATGGCCGGCGGCTGATGGTGCTGCACGGCGACGAGTTCGATACCGTGATGCTGGCGCACCGCTGGCTCGCCTTCGTGGGCGATGCCGCCTACCACGTGCTGATGGGCCTGAACCTGTGGGTCAACGCCGTGCGCCGCCGGTTCGACCTGCCCTATTGGTCGTTGAGCAAGATGGCCAAGCACAAGGTCAAGAACGCGGTCGAGTTCATCTCGAAATATGAGGAAGTCGTGGCCCGCGCTGCGGGTGAGCGCGGGGTGCACGGGGTTGTCTGCGGGCATATCCATACCGCCGACCACCGCATCTTCACTCATAACGGCCAGCCGATCGAATACTGGAACGATGGCGATTGGGTGGAAGGTTGCAACGCGCTGGTCGAGCACTTCGACGGACGCATGGAAATCCTGCACTGGCCGGACGAGGTGGCGCGGCGCGAGGCGGATGCTGCGCTGGCTGCGGCCACGGTTGCAGCCAAGGTCGCTCGGGCGCCCATCCCGCAGGCCGCCTGACGTGCGCATCGCCATCGTCACCGATGCGTGGACGCCGCAGGTCAACGGGGTGGTCCGCACGCTGACCAGCGTGACCGCGCAACTGCGCGCACGCGGGCACGAGGTAATGATGGTGACGCCGGACCAGTTCCGCTCCATTCCGTGCCCCGGCTACCCGGAGATTCGCCTGGCCCTGGCCGGATCGCGCGTGGTGGGTCACAAGCTGGCGAGCTTTGCTCCCGATGCCATCCACATCGCCACCGAAGGTCCGCTTGGCTGGGCGGCACGGCGCTGGTGCCTGGCACAGCGGCGGCCGTTCACCACTGCCTACCACACCCAGTTTCCCGATTATCTGGCGCGCCGCACCGGCCTGCCCGCCAGCCTGTTCTGGCCCCTTGTCCGCCGCTTCCACCGCCCCGCCGCGGCGATCATGGTGGCCACCCAGACGATTGCCGGGCAGTTACGCGCGCAGGGCCTGGCTCATTTGCGCCCGTGGTCGCGCGGGGTGGATACGACGCAGTTCCATCCCGATCACTTGCCGCCCGACCTGTTCCTGCAATTGCCGCGCCCGATCCAACTGTATGTAGGGCGCGTGGCGGTGGAGAAGAACATCGCCGCCTTCCTCGACAATGCCCACGCCGGATCGAAAGTGGTGGTGGGCGACGGGCCGCTGCTGGCCATGTTGCGCAGCCGCTATCCTGCCGTCCATTTCCTGGGCCAGCAGAGCGGCGCGGCGCTGGCGGCCTGCTATGCGGCGGCCGATGTGTTCGTGTTTCCCAGCCGCACCGACACCTTCGGACTGGTGCTGATCGAGGCGCTGGCATGTGGCACGCCGGTAGCGGCCTACCCGGTACCCGGCCCGCTTGATGTGCTGGTGCCAAAGGCCGGAGCGATTGACGAAGTGCTGGAACAGGCCATCGCCCGCGCGCTGGCGCTGGACCGCGCCGATTGCCTGGCGCACGGCCGCAGCTTTGGCTGGGATGCCAGTGCCGAGCAGTTCCTGGCCGCGCTGCATCCGCTTGATGCGGCAACCGTGGCAGAGCCTGACGAATTGCTCGCCGCTGCCTGAGGCCGCAGACTGACCGGGGCCAGAGTCGCAATTGCTTGCCGTGGCGGGCCAAAGGGACTAGATCGTGCCCCATACGGCCGCTCCGCGAGGGGCGGCCCTTTTATTTCAGACGGAGATTTCCCGTGGCCCAGCCCGCCCCTCTCATGCCCCATGCCACCGCTTCGTGGCTGGTCGACAACACCGCCCTCGGGTTTGAACAGATCGCGGAATTTTGCGGCCTGCATATCCTCGAAGTGCAGGCCATGGCCGACGATCTGGCCAGTTCGAAGTACACCGGGCGCGATCCGGTCCATTCGGGTGAGCTGACCCATGCCGAAATCGAGAAGGGCCAGGCCGATCCGGAATACCGGCTGAAGATGCAGAAGGCGCCGGTTGATGTCAGCCGCACCAAGGGCCCGCGCTATACTCCGGTGTCCAAGCGTCAGGACAAGCCCGATGGCATCGCCTGGATCATCCGCAACCACCCGGAAATTTCGGACGCGCAGATCGGCAAGCTGATCGGCACCACGCGCAACACGATCAACGCCATCCGTGAACGCAGCCACTGGAACATCAGCAACATCGTCGCCAAGGATCCGGTGACGCTGGGCCTGTGCTCGCAGCGCGAACTGGATGCCGCCGTGGCGCGTGCCGCCAAGAAGAGCGCCAAGGGCACCGAAGAGGTTGCCGTGGACGAGAACGCTCCCGTCCGCCGCGATGATCGCGAGGCGCTGATCGAGGAACTGAAGGCCGAGCGCGACGCGTCTGTCCGGATCGCCAGCGAAGCCGCGCAGGAAGCCGAAGCCGAAGCATGGCTGCTGGCCAAGCGTGCAGCCGAGGCAGAAGGCTGAGAAAGCCGCCGGCACGAAAACAAAAAGGGCGGCCCGCAATGGCCGCCCTTTTTGTTTGTCCGTGGTGTGGGCGATCAAACCGCCAGCGTCAGCTTGGCCTCGCCCGCGCCAGCGCCTGCATCGGCAATGCCCTTGGGCGCAAACCGGCCGTTGACCGCCGCGCCCTGTTCGATGGTCAGCGTCTCGTAGGTCACGTCGCCGTCGATCCGGGCGCTTTTCAGCACCACCAGTTCGCGCGCGGCAATGGTGCCCTTGACCGTGCCCGAAAGGCGCGCCCGCTCGGCCACGATGGCGCCTTCGATCACGCTCTTCTCGCCTTGCACCAGCGATGCGCAAGTGACGTCGCCCGCCACCCGGCCATCCACGTGCAGGTCGGCCGACGCTTCGATATTGCCGGTGATGGTCACATCCGGCCCGATCACCGAAAAGGTCGCGCCGCTAGCCATCGTTTTGGCCGTGGTTGGCAACGAAGGTTGCCCTTGCTTCTTCGAGAACATCGGGAGCGGTCTCCAGGAACGGGCGCGGATTGACCGCGCGGCCATTGATGCGCACTTCGAAATGCAGGTG
>JAZKFK010000190.1:0-11718 GCA_040386475.1 Pseudomonadota bacterium
AAGGGGTAACGCTGGACGAACTCGACATGAGCGGCGCGGCCCCGGCCGAGCTGGTAGTGGCCTGCGGCGACCATGTTGCCATTACCGCGGGAGATGACTTTGCCATCGCCGTGCAAGGGACCGACAAGGCCAAGGCCCGCGTGCGTTTCGTGCTGGAAGATGGCACGTTGTTCGTGATGCGCGATTGCTCCGGCCAGGACGAGGCGGCTGAAGCGGACGATGATAATGCAGCAGATGCCGCAATCGGATTTGCCACCATCACCATCAGCATGCCCGCGCCGGAAAAGTTGACCATCGCCGGTTCGGGCAGGATCACCACGGCCACGCTCGCTGCCGATGCGGCGGTGGTGATTGCCGGATCTGGAGGAATCGAAGCTGCGGCCCTCACATCACAGCGCCTTGAAGTGACCATTGCCGGCAGCGGCTGCTTCAGCGCCGCGGGGACGGCCCAGCAGCTCGAGGTCGCGGTAGCGGGCAGCGGCACCGCCGACATGGCCGCGCTCACGGCCGAAGAAGCTGAAATCGACATCGCCGGATCGGGCGACGTGACTTTCGCCAGCGATGGCAAGGTCAAGGCCAACATCATGGGATCGGGCGTGGTTACCGTGCGGGGATCGGCGCGCTGCAAGGTCCATTCGATGGGATCAGGCAGCCTGGTGTGCGAACGCGGTGAGGACAAGGCAGCCTGATACCGGCCCGCCGCACGTTCATTGCGCGACAAGGCAGGACAGTCCATCATGTGCGTCATCCCTTTGCACGCACGAGGCTTTTCCCATGTTCGCCAGACCATTCCTGATCGCCGCCCTGCCCCTGGCCTTGGGAGGCTGCGTCAGCACTGTAGCCAGCGTGGTGACCGCGCCGGTGCGCGCGGTCAGCGGTGCGGTGGACCTGGCCACTACCAGCCAATCCGAAGCCGACGAGAAGCGCGGGCGCGAATTGCGCCAGCGCGAGGAACGCGTCGGGCGGCTCGACCGGCGCTACCGCAACCTCTCTGAGGAATGCGGCGAGGGCGACCAGGATGCCTGCCTGCGGGCACGCGAGGTGCGCCGCGACCGCGATGAACTGCTGGCGAGTCCGCTGGATTCGGAGCGTGACGATTAAGGGGGACTCTTTTGGTGCCGCGTGAAATTGCCAAGGCAAACCCTCGCCTGCGCAAGCGGGAAATCGCTTTTGCCGTGGCCATGGGCGTTCTGGGTGCTGGCGGCGCCGCGCTGATCCTCGACAATGCCGATGACGGCCCACGCGGCGACCGCGACGAGGCCGCAATGGACCAGGTATCTTATCCGCTGAGCGACTTCGACAAGGTCGCTGTCGAAGGCCCGCAGGATGTCGATATTGTCTATGGCGAAGCGTTTTCAGTCAGCGCCAGCGGCTCGGCCGACAACCTGCGCCAGCTGGAAGCCGTGGTGGAGAACGGCGGACTGGTGATCCGTCCGCGTGCAGGGCAGTTCTTCGGTGACTGGGGCGATCTGGACGAAGTGACCTTCACCGTGACCATGCCTCGCGTTTCCCGCGTGGCGCTGGCCGGATCGGGCGACGTTACGGTGGACCGCGTGGCCGGGGACAGCTTCGATGGGGTGGTCGGCGGGTCAGGCACGCTACAGATTGGCCAGATCGAGACCGACCAGGCCAGCTTTACGGTCAACGGATCGGGCGATCTCGACGCTTCGGGCGCTGTTGGCAATGTCACCGTCAATATCAGCGGATCGGGTGAGTTTCACGCCGAAGGCCTGACCGGCACGACCGCCACGGTTTCCATCGGCGGATCGGGCGAAGCGGACCTGACCGTGCTGGAGGAGGCCGCGGTGTCGATCACCGGCAGCGGCGAGGTGGATACATTCGGCCCCGGTGTGTGCTCGGTCACGCGCATGGGCAGTGGCGAAGTGCGCTGCGAGGGTGGCGGCGGCGACGCGGTCCGCGACGACTGAGCCGCTGGATTACACAGGCGTCTAGGCCGATGCGCGGCGCAAGCGGTCGTTGATCGCCGCACCAATCCCCTGATGTGGCACGGGGGCCACCGCGATCCGCGTGTGGGGAGCGCCCGCCGCCTGGTGCAGGCACGCATAAAGCCGCGCTGCTGCCTGCGCGAGGTCACCACTTTCGGAAAGCGAGCAATGCCCGGCCACTGGCCCAAAGCCGATCAGGAACTCGTCCTCGGCTGACGTCACGGCTTCAAGCCGCACGGGCTTGCCGGGGGCATAGTGGCGCGCCATCTGGCCGGGCGCTTCGATCCCGGCGTCACGCTCCTGCGGTTCGCTGCCCAGCGTGGCGACCAGCACCTCGCGCGTTACCGGGCCTTCGCGCAGCAGGCTCCAGGTGCCATCGGGCCGCAGCGCGACGATGGTGGATTCCAGGCCCTGCGTGCATGCCCCACCATCGAGGATAGGTACTGCCCCACCCAGCGATTGTGCCACGTGCGCAGGGGTAGTCGGGCTCACCCCCAGGCTGCGGTTGGCGGATGGTGCGGCCAGCGGCAGATCAAGTTGTTGCAACAGGGCCAGCATCAGCGGATGCGCCGGTAGCCGCAGGCCCACGGTGCCCAGCCCTGCCGTTACCGCCGGGACCACGCCGCTATCGCCGCGCAGTGGCAGCACCATAGTCAGCGGGCCGGGCCAGAATTGCTTCGCCAGAAGTTCAGCGCGCGGATCGAACTGCGCCAGCCGCCGGGCATGCGCCACGCTGCCCACGTGCACGATCAGCGGATTGAACGCCGGGCGGCCCTTGGCGCGATAGATTTCGGCCACCGCTGCCTCGCTATCCGCGCGCGCGGCCAGACCATAGACCGTCTCGGTAGGCACGGCGACGACTTGTCCGGCCCGCAGCAGGCTGGTGGCCTGGGATAGGCCTTCGTCAGTGCCGGGCAGGATCGCGGTCATCCCAAAGGCGCTAGAACGCGCAGGATGCCCTGCCAAGCCCCATGCAAATCCTTGACGCGTCTGCGTGCGCACGCGAACGAGGGGCATGGAGACGCGCGACCAGACCCTGCACCGCATTGCCGAGGCGCTCGAGCGGCTCGCCCCGCCCGCCGCACCGCCTTGCGACTGGCTGGCCGCACCGGCTTATGTCTGGGCGGGCCACGGCCGCGCGGTACCAGCGATCGAGGCACCCGCGCTGGCCCTGCTCAAGGGTATCGACCAGCAAAAGGAACGGGTCACCACCAATGTCGCCCGTCTGGCGCAGGGCGCGGCGGCGCATGACATGCTGTTGTGGGGCGCCCGTGGCATGGGCAAGTCCGCACTGGTGCGCGCGGCAATCAAGGCGGCACAGGCCGATGGCGGCAACGTGGCGCTGGTGCAGGTGGCCAGCGATGCGCTGGGTAGTCTCTCGGCGCTGTTCGGCCAATTGGCGCAGGTGCCGCGCAACATGCTGGTGTTCATCGATGACCTGGGCTTTGCCAATGGTGACACCGTGGGGCCGCGCCACTTGCGGTCATGGCTGGATGGCGGGGTGGAAGCGCGCCCGGCCAATGTGCGGCTGGCGGTAACCAGCAACCGCCGCGCCATCGTGCCGCGCCACCTGACCGAACAGGATGACCCGATCAACCCGCGCGATGCGGTGGACGACAGCCTGGCGCTGGCCGACCGCTTCGGGCTGGCGCTGGGGTTCCACGCCTGCTCGCAGGAGGATTACCTCGCCATCGTGCGCGGTTACGCGGCCGAGTTGGGCTTGCCGCTGGACGAGCACGAGGCGCTGGAATGGGCCAAGCGACGCGGTGCCCGCTCAGGCCGGGTAGCCTGGCATTTCATCACCGAACTGGCCGGCCGCAAGGCCTAGATCGAACCGGGCACGATATCCGCTGGCGGCTCGTCAAAGGCACGCGCCGGATCACCGGACAATTCGCGTTGCGGCGGCAGCGACGTGCCGGTGTTGCGCGTGTGGGCGATTGAAGCGGTGGCGGCGGGGTTGACCACCCGCCAGATGATGTTGCCGGTATCGTCGCTCACCAGCAGCGCCCCGGTCTGGTCCCAGGCAACCCAGGTGGGGCGGCCATGCGTTTCGCCCTCGCCCGCCAGGAAGCTGTTGAGCACCGGCACCGGCTTGCCCACCGGGTTGCCGCGATCGTCAAACGCAACATAGACCACATCGTATCCCGCCGCCGGCACCCGATTCCACGATCCGTGGCGCGCGATGATTGCCCCGTGATCGAACGGCGCGCCCAGCCGCGATCCGGTCTGGGTGAACACCACGCCCAGCGCCGCGACATGCGCACCCAGGGCATATTCGGGTTCGCGCGTGTACTGCATGAAGAACTGGGGAGCGGGGTACTTCACCCGCTCGTCCCAATGGTCGCCGTAATAGATCCACGGCCAGCCATATTGCGCACCCAGCGGCACGTTGGTGAAATAGTCGGGCACCAGGTCGCTGCCCAGCATGTCGCGCTCGTTTACCGTGGTCCACAGCTCGCCGCTCCACGGGCTCCATGCCAGGCCATTGGGATTGCGCAAGCCCGCCGCCCATTGGCGGCTGCGCCCGGTGGCAAGATCAAGCTCGAGAATCGCCGCACGATCGGTTTCGGCGTCCAGCCCGCCTTCGGCGATGTTCGAGGCCGAGCCGACCGCGACATACAGCGACGTGCCATCTTCCGACAGCAACAGGTTGCGCATCCAGTGGTTGCCCGCTGCTGGAAGGTCCATCAGCTTGGTCCCTGTGCCGGGCAGGCTGGTTGCGCCGGGTACGAAGTCGAACGCCAGCACCTCGTCATGGTTGGCGACGTACAGCTTGCCGTCGGCCCAGGCCATGCCCGAAGGCGAATCGAGATCGTCGCGCAGCACGAATTGCGCCTCGGCTGCGCCATCCTTGTCGGCATCACGCAGCAGCACCAGCTTGTTGGGTGATGGCACGTCCGCCCCGGCGGCAGAAAACAGGAACCCGGCCACCAGATTGGTGAGGAAACCGCCCGCCAGCGGTCGTTCCGGCGCGTTGGACAGCGTCACCAGCACATCGCCGTTGGGCAGCGTGTAAAGCACGCGCGGATGCTCCAGCCCTTGGGCAAAGCGCGTCACCTGCAAGCCATTGGCCGCCGTGGGGACGCCATCATCGCCCCATCCGATCGGCTTGGCCACGCCCACGGTGGGGAACACCTGCTCATCGGGCTCCACCAAGGTTGGATCGGTGCCGGTGGTCTCCTCCAGGCTGATCGTAGCGGGGACCGGGCGGGTCATCCACCAGATCACCCCGCCGGCGACCAGCAGGATGACAAGCAGGGCGATGAGGATCTTCTTGAGGATGCGCATGTCGGCAAAATAGGCGCGGGCGCGGCTTGCGGCAATCGCTTTGCGGCCTACCTTGCACCGCATGTACGATTTCCGCGCCAATCCCTCCTTGCCCAAGGCCGAACTCTACCGCGATCTTCTGGCCGCCGCCGATGCGCTGACCGCGGGTGAACCCGATGGCGTGGCCAACATGGCCAATGTCGCGGCCTTGCTGTGGGACATGCTGCCGCAAGTCAACTGGACTGGGTTCTACCGCCTGCTACCGGGAGAATCTGGGGGCGAACTTGTCCTTGGCCCCTTCGTCGGGCGACCAGCGTGTATCCGTATTGCGCTGGGTCGCGGGGTGTGCGGCGTGGCTGCGGCGAGCGGCGAAACCCAGCTCGTGGCAGATGTGCACGCCTTCCCCGGCCACATCCCTTGCGATGCCGCCTCGGCCAGCGAACTGGTGGTGCCGGTGCTGCGCGACGGCGCGGTGGTGGCGGTGATCGATCTCGACAGCCCCAACCTGGCGCGCTTCGATGCCGAGGATGCAGCCGGGATCGAAGCACTTGCCGCGCTGCTCGCCCACCGCATCTGAGCACCCCTGTTCGCCCCGATTCGGGACACGGCATGCGCGGCGCTTGGGATTTTCCGCCAGGGGCATAGTAAACACCGGGTAAATGCGCCGCAATCGTGCGTGCTGCACCCGGGGGCCGATTCGATGTCGAAGCGTCTTGCTTTTCTTGCCGCCGCCAGTCCGCTGGCCCTTCTCGCCGCGCCCGTGCAGGCGCAGGTAGACGATCACTATGCCGCAACTGGCGAGATTATCGAGACCTATTCCGAGCCGGTGGTGCAGGATATCGGCGGCTGGGAATCCGAGGCAGGCGCAAGCTATGCCGACGGTGATTACGCCGACCATGCCGATGGTCACGGGAATGATGCCGAAGGCGAATGGCGTGACATGCCGCGCGGCGCCCAGCATCACATGGGCGGGCACGGACGCCGTAGCAGCGGCTATCACGGCGCGGCGATGGCCCAGCCCCGTCAGCTCGCCTACAGCCCGGCCGAGCGCGCCGAGTGGCTCGGCCAATGCCGGGCGCTGCATGCCAGCCAGGACGAGCCGGTTTATGTTGAATACGAACGCGACCGTGACGGCGACATCATCGGCGGAGTGTTGGGCGCGGTAGCCGGCGGTGTGGTGGGCAACCGGGTCGCCAACCGCGGTGACCGCCTGGCCGGCACGCTGATCGGCGCTGGCCTGGGTGGCATCGCCGGAGCGGTAATCGGGTCGGTAATCGACAACATTGGCGGCGACGATGACGACTACCGGGTACTCGCCCCGCAGGAGCCGGGCTTTGACTATTGCGAGGCATACCTGATCAATTACGAGCGCGGCTATGGCACGTCGCAGCAAGTTGCCTATGCCCCGGTGATGATGGTGCCGGTGCAGGGCCAGGCCATGCATGGACAGATGACGCAGGGCCACGGCGGTGCACGCCGGATGATCGTCGAGGAAGTGGAGGTGGAAGCCGAGGCTCCGCAGCACCACCGCGCTCGCCGTGTGATCCACCGCCAGCCCGCCGGCGACAAGCGCACGCCGACCCGCTAAGCAATTGCCGGAAAACAGGAAGTCGCGCGGTGCCAGTTGCGCCGCGCGACTTTTTTGTGGCTCAGATCCCGCCGCCGGTCAGCCGCTGGCAAATCAGGTCCAGCTGGTCCAGCGTGCGATAGCGGATTGTCACCGCGCCTGATCGCGGATCGGTATCGCTGATGATTTTCACCGGCAGGCCGAGGAATTCCTCGAGGTGGTTCTCCACCGCCGCAATATCGGCATCGTGCGCCGGATCGCGCGGAGTCCGCGCGGTGCGGCGCTCGCGAGTGGCCGAGCCGGTATCAGCGCGCACCAGCTTCTCCACGTCACGCACCGATAGCTTGCGGGCAATGGCCTCCTCGGCCAGCGCCTCGGCCTGGTTATGCCCGATCAGCGCACGGGCATGGCCCATGTCGAGCCGACCGGCTTCCAGGTGATCCAGCACGGCGGCAGGCAAGCCCAGCAGCCGCTGAAGATTAGCGACATGGCTGCGTGACTTGTCGACCAAGCGGGCGATATCGGCCTGCGTCATGGACTCCAGCTCGGCCAGCCGCTGATAAGCGCGGGCTTCCTCCACCGGGTTCAGGTCTTCGCGCTGGATATTCTCGATCAACGCCAGCGCCATCACGTCGCGGTCGCCCAGATCGCGAACTAAGGCAGGAATTTCATGCAGTTGCGCCTTCTGGGCGGCACGCCACCGGCGCTCACCGGCAACCAGTTGATAGCGTCCATCGGGCAGCGGCCGCACGATCACCGGCTGGATCACCCCGCGCGTGGCGATGGAAGCGGCCAGTTCCTCCAGAGCGGCTTCGTCAAAATGGCGGCGTGGCTGATCGGGGTGCGGTACAATCGAAGCGACTGCAAGGCTGGCCAGCCCGTCGATCGGCAAAGTGTTGTCGGTAGCGGAGCGGACATCGGTTGCCGTGGTGCCAACCAGTGGCTCTTCGCGCCGGGTTTCGCTCATCAAGGCGCCCAGCCCCCGCCCCAACTTGCGTCGCTGCACGGCCTTGGTGGCCAGATCAGGCGAATCGGTGGTTGTTTCGGGCGCGCTCATGCGGCTTTCCTCTCTTGCGGCAGGCGACCGATCAATTCGCGGGCCAATGCCATGTAAGCACGGCTCCCAGGGCAGGCGTGGTCATAGATCAGCGCGGGCAAGCCGTGGCTGGGCGCTTCCGACAAGCGCACGTTGCGCGGGATCACCGCTTCGAACACCAACCGGCCCAGGCACTCGCGCACGTCATCAGCCACCTGGTCGGTCAGGCGGTTGCGCCGATCGAACATGGTCAGGACAATGCCAACAATGCCTAGATCGGGATTGAAACGCTGTTGCACCTGTTCGACTGTCTGCAGCAGCTGGCTGAGGCCCTCCAAGGCAAAGAACTCGCACTGCAAGGGCACCAGCAGTGTATCGGCGGCGCATAGCGCGTTCAGCGTCAGCAGGCCCAACGATGGCGGGCAATCGATGAAGCAGATGTCATGGCCGGTATGGGCGTTCATCGCCTCACGCAGGCGGTGAGTGCGGTTTTCTACGCCGACCAACTCGATCTCGGCCCCGCTCAGGTCAACCGTTGCGGGTACCAGATCGAGGCCGGGAATTGACGAATGGATCACGCAATCGGCCAGTGACACACCATCGACCAGCACGTCATAACTCGACAACTCACGCATCGCTGCGGAAACGCCGATCCCGGTGGAGGCATTTCCCTGCGGATCAAGGTCGAGCAACAGCGTCCGCCACCCGGTAGCTGCCATTGCCGTGGCGATGTTGATTGCCGTGGTGGTTTTCCCCACGCCACCCTTCTGATTCGCGATGGCAATACAGATCATCGGACTGGCGGCCTTCCTGTTCCAATCACGAGACCAGCCTCGGGATCGGTGCGCGATTGTTCCACGTGGAACATGGCCCGGATCGATTCGGGCTGCTCACTCAGTTCTTGCGCTGCCGAACGGCCCTTCGGCAACAACCACACGGTGTCGTGTGTGGAAAAGCGGGCGGATAAAGTCAGCAGCTTGTGCATAGGCGCGAAAGCGCGCGCACAAATGACCTGCATCGGGGCACTTGGCACAGCCTCCAGCTTTGCCCCATGAACGCGGCAATTGGTCAGTCCGAAGTGAGCAGCAACGCTCTCCAGCCAGGCAACCCGCCGTTTCCGCGACTCAACCAAGTTGAATGTGAGGTCCGGACAGGCAATCGCCAACACCAAACCTGGCATACCTGCCCCACTGCCAAGGTCCATCCACGGCGATGTTCCACGTGGAACATGTGCCAGCAGTTGCAGGCTGTCGGCAATATGGCGCTGCCAGACGTTGGCGAGGCTGGCCGTGGAGATCAAATTCTGCCGCGCGTTCTCGGCGGCGAGCATGGGGATGAATTGCTCCAGCCGCTCCATCGCGTCTGCATCACACAGCGTCTCGCAGAATGCCCGCGCTTCCTCCTCGTTACCTATCATGCCGCCACCTTTGACTGGCCCAGGCGACGGGCGTGGACCAGCAGCACGGCCAAAGCCGCTGGCGTGATCCCCCGCACGCGACTCGCAGCGGCAAGCGTTGCGGGGC
Organism: Pseudomonadota bacterium; assembly: GCA_040386475.1. Lineage (GTDB taxonomy): Bacteria > Pseudomonadota > Alphaproteobacteria > Sphingomonadales > Sphingomonadaceae > Alteraurantiacibacter. The sequence continues at coordinate 9,340 of JAZKFK010000190.1, forward strand.
GAGATGACGACAACCGCTCAACCATCTCGTTCGACAGACCCGGAACCGCAGAATAGGGGAAATCATCACCCAGCAGAACGGCCTCGCTCGCGCGCAAGTCACGCAGTTCGCTCTCCTGACGATCAAGGTAAGGCGCGTAGAACGCATCTTCAGCCAACTCTGCCGCCAGCGCGCCGTGCGGATCAAGGTGTTCGGGCAGGAACACGGACAGGTCTGGCAACGTCACTTCGGGGAAACGCAACCACTCCTGCAGGGCCAGTCGCCCGGCGTCGGCTTTCACTGCAAGACCCGCCTGGCGCAAGTCACCAGCACTGGCCTTACGCCTCAGCGCCGCAACCCAATCGCACCGCTCCGCTTCACGCCGAGCAAGCCAGCCGGTCCGCTCGCCACCCACACACCCTGCAACAATTGCCATTGGGGTAAGCCGGGTGGATGCGTTGTTGGCGCGCAGTCGCAGGCGGTATTCGGCGCGTGCGGTAAGCATGCGGTAAGGCTCGCTCACCCCATGCAGGGTCAAGTCATCCACCATTACCGCCAAATAACTGCTTGCCCTGTCCAGCGCCGGAGCTGCCGTGCCGAGCACCTCTGCCGCTGCGTGGAGCCCTGCCAACAAACCCTGGGCGGCCGCTTCCTCATAGCCGGTGGTGCCGTTGATCTGGCCCGCACAATAGAGGCCCGGCATGGCTTTCACTTGCAAGTCTGGCCCCAAGGCGCGCGGATCGATGTGATCGTATTCCACGGCATAGCCAGGCACGACCATCTCCACCTGCTCCAATCCATCCATCGTCCGCAGCATCGCCAGCTGCACATCGGCCGGCAGCGAAGTGCTGATGCCGTTGGGATAGACCAGGTGCGTGTCCAGACCCTCTGGTTCCAGGAATACCTGATGCCCGTCACGATCGGCGAAGCGATGGATCTTGTCCTCGATCGATGGGCAATACCGCGGCCCCGCGGCTCCGATGGCGCCGGTGAACAAGGGTGAGCGGTGGAGGTTATCCGCAATGATCGCATGGCTGGCGGCATTGGTGCGCGTGATCGCGCAGAACACCTGCGCGTTTGCCCGCTGCGAGGTCAACGGCGACATGGTCCATGGATCGGCATCCGAAGGCTGCTCCTCCAATGCGGCCCAATCGATGGTGCGTCCATCAAGCCGAGGCGGCGTACCGGTCTTCAACCGGGCCATCGGTAATTCGGCGGAGCGCAATTGATGGGCGAGAACCTGCGCCGAATCCTCGCCAATCCGCCCGCCGGTCAGCCGTTCCTCACCGCGAAACAGCGTGCCACCAAGGAACGTACCGGTGCACAGGATCACGGCGCGGCCGGTGAGCATCATGCCGTCACCCAGCAAGGCGCCGGTCACCCTGCCCCCCTTGATGATCAACTCGGCTACCTCACCGCCGATGATTGACAGATTGTCCTGCGCGCCAAGCATGGTCTGGATCGCGGTGCGAAACAGCTTGCGATCCGCTTGCACGCGCGGTCCCTGCACCGCGCTGCCCTTGGATCGGTTGAGCATGCGATAATGGATCGCCGCCGCATCGGCAGCGCGGCCGATCAGCCCATCGAAGGCGTCAACTTCGCGCACCAAGTGGCCCTTGCCCAAACCGCCGATCGCGGGATTGCAACTCATCGCGCCGATGGTGGCGGGTTCGAAGCTGACCAGCGCCGTTCGCACGCCCATGCGCGCGGCCACCGCAGCCGCCTCGCAGCCAGCATGGCCTCCACCAACAACGATGATGTCGAACGCACTCATGGATCGCCGATAGAGGTGTGCGGGGGGAAGGTCAAAGGCGAGTCGTCGGACTTGGGTGTTCCACGTGGAACATCACTTGCCGATGCAGAAGCGTCCGAACAGCGCATCGAGCACGTCTTCGGTGCTGGTGCGGCCCAATAGCGCATCGAAGGCAAGGCGGGCCTGACGCAAGGATTCAGCAAGTATCAGCGGATCGGTGACCACCAGTGCTGAAGCCAATGCCTGGCTCGCCGCCCCAACCAAGGCGCTTTGCCGGCGGTTCAGGGCAAGATCTCCGGGTTTGGGCAGGTGTGTTTGCGCGTGATCGATCAACGCCTGCTGCAAGGCCTGCATCCCCTCGCCGGTCTGGGCGGAAATGCGCTGGTGGGGATTGGACTTTGCAGGCAGGTCCATCCGGTCACATTGGGCAGCAATTTCCCAGCTCCCGGCCGGTCCCTCGCCTTCGGGGCCAAGCCATAGCACCAGATCGGCCTTGGCGATCTCGCTGGTCGCCCGCTCAATCCCGATCGCCTCGATCGAATCTGTACCCGGCTCGCGCAAACCTGCCATGTCGACGAACGAGAACGGCACACCCCCCAAGGCCACCGGGCGCACCAGCACGTCGCGCGTGGTCCCTGCCAAAGGGG